>NZ_JBIVXJ010000026.1:0-90527 GCF_044769185.1 Pseudomonas sp. NPDC090592 | reverse complement strand
CAACCATGGCCTGACAGGTTCGGCACGTTGCAACAAATGTGGGAGCGGGCTTGCCCCGCGAAGCGCCGCGCGGGCGGCGCTCGATCTCACAGGCACTGAAGATTCCCCGCCAAGCACCTAAAATTCTCAACTACCAACAGGCCCACGATCATGACCCAACCCTGGTGGCAAAACCCCTGCCAACCCCTCGACAACACCGCCATGGACCAGGCCCACGCCCGCCAGCAGCAACTGACCAAGCCCGCCGGTTCGCTTGGCCAGCTGGAAGGCCTCGCCATTCAGCTGGCAGGCCTGCAAGGGCGTGAGCGGCCGACGCTGGATCAGGTCGCCATCACCATTTTTGCCGGTGACCATGGCGTGGTCGAAGAGGGCATCTCGGCTTATCCGCAAGCGGTGACCGGCCAGATGCTGCGCAACTTCGTTGGCGGTGGCGCGGCGATCAGCGTGTTGTCGCGCCAGCTGCAAGCCAGCCTTGAAGTGGTGGATCTGGGTACTGTCGACCCTGATCTGCAGCTACCCGGCGTGCACCACCTGCGCCTGGGTGCCGGCACGGCCAACTTCGCCCGCCAGCCAGCCATGACGCAGGGGCAGCTGCAAGCTGCTTTGCAGGCCGGCCGCGACAGCGCCCTGCGCGCGGCCGAACAGGGGGCGCAGTTGTTCATCGGTGGCGAGATGGGCATTGGCAACACTACGGCCGCAGCAGCGTTGGCCAGCGTCCTCATGAACTGCCCGCCTGCTGAACTGAGCGGCCCGGGCACCGGCCTTGACAATGCGGGTGTGCGTCACAAGGCTGAGGTGATCGAGCGGGCGTTGAACCTGCATGGCCTGCGTGCTGAAGACCCCTTGCAGGCATTGGGTTGCGTGGGCGGTTTCGAGATCGCGGCCTTGGCCGGTGCCTACATCGGCTGTGCGCAGGCAGGTGTGGTAGTGCTGGTGGATGGCTTCATCTGCAGTGTCGCTGCACTGCTGGCGGTACGCCTCAACCCGCAGTGCCGGGCCTGGCTGCTGTTTGCCCACCAAGGTGCAGAGCCCGGGCACAAGGCTTTGCTCGCTGCGCTGCAGGCCGAGCCGTTACTGGCGCTGGGCCTGCGTTTGGGCGAAGGCAGCGGTGCTGCCCTGGCGGTGCCTCTGTTGCGCCTGGCCTGTGCGCTGCACGGGCAGATGGCGACCTTTGCCGAGGCCGCTGTAGCGGACCGCCCTGCATGATCCTTGACCTGCTGCGCCACGGTGAAACAGAGCAGGGTGGCCTGCGTGGCAGCCTCGACGATGCCTTGACCGACAAGGGCTGGGCGCAGATGCGTGGCGCTGTGGCTGAGGCCGGCCCGTGGCAGGTGCTGGTCAGCTCACCGCTGCAGCGCTGTGGGCGATTTGCCGATGAGCTGGGGGCGCAGTTGAATCTGCCGGTGCAGCGTGAGCCTGACTTGCAGGAGCTGCATTTTGGCGACTGGGAAGGCCGTAGCGCTGCGCAGATCATGGAAGACCAGGCCGATGCGCTGGGGCGCTTCTGGGCGGACCCCTACGGCTACACCCCGCCCAATGGCGAACCGGTGCAGGCATTCGCCGACCGAGTACTTGCTGCTGTCGAGCGTTTGAGCCGCCAGCATGCGGGTCAACGGGTGCTGCTGGTCACCCATGGCGGTGTGATGCGGTTGTTGCTGGCCCGGGCGCGTGGCTTGCCGAAGGAACAGTTGCTTCAGGTTGAAGTCGGGCATGGCGCGCTGGTGCGGCTGGTGATGAGTGAGGCCGGCCAGTTGGTCGAGGGGCGCTGACATGTTGCCGTTCTGGATTGCCTTGCAGTTTCTCAGCAGCCTGCCTGTGAGCCTGCCGGGCATGCCGGCCCCTCGCGAGTTGGGGCGTTCGCTGTTGTTCTACCCGCTGGTCGGGCTGCTGTTCGGCCTGTTGTTGTGGCTGGCCAGCCATCTGCTACAAGGCACGCCAGCACCGCTGCATGCCGCTTTGCTGCTGACCTTGTGGGTGCTGCTCAGTGGCGCCTTGCACCTGGACGGGCTAGCGGACAGCGCCGACGCCTGGCTAGGCGGTTTCGGCGACCGTGAGCGTACGCTGACAATCATGAAAGACCCGCGTAGCGGGCCGATTGCCGTGGTTACCTTGGTACTGGTGCTGCTGCTCAAGTTCTGCGCCTTGTGGGTGCTGGTTGAGCAGGGCATTGGCGCGCAATTGCTGCTGGCACCCGTGATCGGGCGGGCGGCGATGTTGGGCCTGTTCCTGTGTACACCTTATGTGCGGCCCGGCGGGTTGGGCCAGGCTCTGGCCGAGCATTTGCCCCGGCGCACAGCCGGGTGGGTGCTGCTGGGCAGTGCATGTTTTTGTCTGGTCTTGGGCGGGTGGGGCGTGGCGCTGGCGCTTGCGGTGTTTGCCTGGCTGCGGCATCTGATGTGCCGACGCTTGGGTGGGACTACCGGGGATACCGCTGGTGCGATGCTGGAGTTGCTTGAACTGGTCGTGATGCTGGGGATGGCGCTGGGCTTGTAGGCGAGCGGGGTTGTGCAGGCTGCAGAAACTTCCAGCAAAGGTGTCGGCAGTGAGCATTCGCGATTGCCAGCGTAATCTCGGCTTCCCATCCTTTGGCCAAGGAAATCCTTCATGCACCCCTGGATCCTCGCCAGTCTGTTGGCTCTTTTTGCCCCGCTGGCCACTGCTGCCGATCTCATCGAGTTCTGGAACACCCCTCGTCATGGCGGGAACAGTTTCAACCGGCTGCCTCCCGATCAAGCCTACTTCGACGCTTTGCGCCACTATGGCGCAACCTGGGTGCGGTTGTCCTATGACAAATGGCAACCGGCGAAGCGGGATTTTCTGCTGGGTGATGCCGATGCCTACCAAGGCTTGCCCGCAGCAGACCTGGCTACGTTGCGCGCCACCCTCGACCGCGCCCACCAGGCGGGGCTCAAGGTGGTCATTGCGCCACTCTCGCTACCTGGCATGCGCTGGTCGCAAAACAACCATGGCCATTTCGACGATCGCCTGTGGCAAGACAAACGCTACTGGTCCCAGGCTGCGGCCTTCTGGCGAGACATGGCGCGTGAACTGAAAGGCCACCCGGCAATCGGCGCCTACAACTTGATCAATGAGCCCGCACCGGAAAAGCAGGGTGGTCTGGACGAGCACGCTGACCTGGGGCAGATGCAGCAGTGGTATGCGCAAGAGCAGGGCGGTGCGCGCGATCTGCCCTTGTTGTACCGGCAACTGATAGCGGCCATTCGCGAGGAGGACACGGACACGCCGATCATGGTCGATGCCGGCTGGTATGCAGCGGCAGATGCGTTCGGCTATTGGCCAACCCCGCTTGAAGACCCGCGGGTGCTGTACAGCGTGCACATGTACGAGCCTTATGCCGCTACCAGTGCGCCTAACATGACGCGCAAACACCCCATCGCGTATCCCGGCCCTGTACCGTTCGCCGGGCAAACGCAGCAGTGGGATGGGCAACGGGTAAACCGCTACTTGCAACAGCCGCTGGCATGGGCCGATGCCATGGGGCTGCCGCGTTCGCGTCTGGTGGTAGGCGAATTCGGCTGTATGCGCAGGTTGCCGGGTTGTCGGCAATACCTGGAAGATGTCCTCAGCGTGCTGGATCGCCACCAGTTGCACTGGGCTTTTTATAGCTTCCGTGAAGACAGTTGGGACGGCATGGATTACGAGTTGGGCTCAGCCAAGGCGCCATGGCGCTATTGGCAGGCGATTGAGCAGGGTGTGCCAGACCCGTTGGTGCGCAAGGCAACGGCCGAGTTTGAGCCGATTCGAAAGCGCCTGAACCCGGACTGACGCTCATCGGCGAGCGTGAAACCTCTTGCAACACCTACGACGCGGGTATATACACGCAATCATGTTGACCAGTGAATGCATCTGCACCCATTTGCGTCGTGCCGCCCGTGGGGTGAGCCGGCATTACGACGAGGCCCTTGCCGGCTTCGGGGTCAATGTCGCGCAGTATTCGCTGCTTAGGCATCTGCAACGGCTCGACCGCCCCAGCATCACCACCTTGGCCGAGGCCATGGGCCTGGAGCGCAGTACCCTGGGCCGCAACTTGCGGGTGCTGGAGGCGCAAGGGCTGGTGGTCTTGGCCGATGGTGACGACCAGCGTAACCGCGTGGTGCTGCTGACCGAGGCAGGAACGCAACTACTGCGTGCCGCGCATCCGGCCTGGGAACAAGCCCAGATCGAACTGGTGGAGCGGTTGGGGGCAGGGCAGCGGGATGAACTGGTGCGGCTGTTGGACCAGTTGTCCTGAATTGATACGACTATAAGCGGGTATATACCCGCAAAACCTTGCGATGTGCTGGAGATAACGACAATGACTTCGGTGTGGCGAACCAGCGGGTGGGTATTGGTGGGGGCGGCGTTGATCCTGGCGCTGTCCTTGGGTGTACGGCACGGCTTTGGCCTGTTTCTGGCGCCGATGAGCGCCGATTTTGGCTGGGGGCGTGAGGTGTTCGCCTTTGCCATTGCCCTGCAAAACCTGATCTGGGGGCTGGCGCAACCGTTCGCCGGTGCCTTGGCCGACCGTATGGGGGCGGCCCGGGTGGTGATTATCGGCGGCATTCTCTACGCCGTCGGCTTGATCTTCATGGGCATGGCCGACTCTGCCTGGTCGTTGTCGCTCAGTGCCGGTTTGCTGATCGGTATCGGCCTGTCCGGCACGTCGTTCTCGGTCATCCTCGGCGTGGTCGGGCGTGCAGTGCCGGCAGAGAAGCGCAGCATGGCCATGGGCATTGCCAGCGCCGCCGGTTCGTTTGGCCAGTTCGCCATGCTGCCGGGCACGCTTGGCCTGATCCAGTGGCTGGGCTGGTCGGCAGCGTTGTTGGTGCTGGGGCTGATGGTGGCGTTTATCGTGCCCTTCGTCGGCCTGCTGCGCGACCGCCCGCTGCCCAGCCATGGCGTCGACCAGACCTTAGGCCAGGCGCTGCGCGAGGCGTGCTCGCACTCCGGCTTCTGGTTGCTGGCGCTGGGTTTCTTCGTGTGCGGTTTCCAGGTGGTATTCATTGGCGTGCACCTGCCGGCTTACCTGGTTGATCAGCACCTGGCCGCTACTACTGGTACCACGGTGCTGGCGTTGGTCGGCTTGTTCAACATCGTTGGCACCTTCACTGCTGGCTGGTTGGGCGGGCGCATGTCCAAGCCGCGCTTGCTCACTGGGCTGTATCTGTTGCGTGCGGTGGTGATCGTGCTGTTCATCTGGGCGCCAGTCAGCGAGTTCAGCGCCTATCTGTTTGGTATTGCCATGGGCCTGCTGTGGCTCTCGACGGTGCCGCTGACCAATGGCACCGTGGCGACGGTGTTCGGGGTACGTAACCTGTCGATGCTCGGCGGTATCGTCTTCCTGTTCCACCAGCTAGGGGCCTTCCTTGGTGGCTGGTTGGGCGGGGTGGTTTACGACCGTACTGGCAGCTACGACCTGGTCTGGCAGATTTCCATCCTGCTCAGCCTGCTGGCCGCAGCGCTCAATTGGCCGGTGCGCGAGCGGCCGGTCGCTCGGCTACAGGCCCAAGCGGCATGAACCGCTACCTGGCTCGCGGGCTGCTGGCCCTTGCCGCGTTGGCGCTGTTGGCGCTGGCGTGGTGGGGCTGGCACCAGGGAGGGATGGCGTTGATGCAACTGGGCATGAGTGTTTGTTAGGCGCTACCCTGCTAGCTCAAGGATTGTCTTGCGGGAGGAACGAATCATGCGTGCACATTGGTTGACGGTGCCTGTGCTGGCCCTGCTTGCCTGTACATCGAACTGGGCTGCCGATTGCCCGGCATTATTGCAGGGCAGCCTGCCGGAATTGCGTGGCAAGGGGCAGGTTGACCTGTGCCAGCGCTTTGCGGGCAAGCCGCTGGTAGTGGTCAATACGGCCAGTTATTGCGGTTTTGCACCGCAGTTCGAGGGGCTTGAGGCGACGTACAAGGAATATCACGAGCAAGGTCTTGAGATGCTTGGCGTGCCGTCCAATGACTTCAAGCAGGAGGACGCCGACAGCGAGAAGACAGCCAAGGTTTGTTATGCCAACTACGGCGTCACTTTCACCATGACCAAGACCCAGGCGGTTCGGGGCAAGGATGCGATACCGTTGTTTGCTGGGTTGGCCAGCCAGAGTAGTGCGCCGAAGTGGAACTTCTACAAGTATGTGGTGGACCGTAAGGGTAAGGTGATTGGCAATTTCTCCAGCCTGACCAAGCCGGATGACCCCGAGTTCAGGGCCGCAATCGAGAAGGCCATCGCTTCGCAGCAGTAAGGCATCGCTCTGACTGCTCTTGCTCTTGCTCTTGCTTCGGCTTTTGCTTTTGCTTTTGCTTCTAAGCGCGCGATAGTTCAGGCGCCGCAAATTGCGACTTCAGGAGGCCGAGCGAAGGGATTGCGGAG
This sequence comes from Pseudomonas sp. NPDC090592, assembly GCF_044769185.1. Classification (NCBI taxonomy): domain Bacteria; kingdom Pseudomonadati; phylum Pseudomonadota; class Gammaproteobacteria; order Pseudomonadales; family Pseudomonadaceae; genus Pseudomonas; species Pseudomonas sp. NPDC090592. The sequence continues at coordinate 84,164 of NZ_JBIVXJ010000026.1, read as the reverse complement.
GGAGGTGACGGGCATGGATGCCCGTCAAGCGCTGAGGCCCCATGGATGGGGCCTGCAGCGCGTACTCCCGGGAGCAAGCCCGTAGCGAGGGGACCCCGGAGCGAAGCGTAGGGGCCGGATGATGGGAGCCAGCCTTTTTTGGTTACTTTTTGGGGCGTTTGCCAAAAAGTGACCCGCCGTAAGGGCGGAAGGGTGACTGAGCGCCACCTGCGCGAATGAATACCTACTCGATGTGAAAGCCCACATCCAAGAAGCAAGAAGCAGGATTCGGCTGTTTTGGATCAGCGAACAGTCCATTTGCGATGGCGACGCTGACTCACCTTTTCGCCCTTACGGCGAGTCACTTTTTGTCAAACGCGACAAAAAGTAACCAAAAAACGCTGCGCTCCCATCATCCGGCCCCTACGCTGCGCTCCGGGGTTCCCTCGCTACGGGCTTGCTCCCGGGAGTGCGCGCTGCAGGCCCCATCCATGGGGCCTCAGCGCTTGACGGGCATCCATGCCCGTCACCTCCCTCCGCAAGCCCTCCGCTCGGCCTCCTGAAGTCGCGAAGATCAAGATCAAGATCAAGATCAAAAGCCAGATCAAAAGCCAGATCAAAAGCCAGATCAAGATCAAGGGCGGGAGGGGCGGTGTTTGCTGTTGTTAATTCACTTTGCATGCACCGTAATCGCCACCAACCGCACCACCACCGGCCTGACCATCAGCACGCATACAAACGCTACCGGCATCGCCAACTGGTAAGCCTTCAATACGTTACTCAGATACTCCGGGTTGACCCCGGCATTCGCCGCTGTGATCACGAAGCACATCAACAACGCCATGATCGACGACATATAGAACGCGAAAACATAGGGCGTGGCGCCAGGGTGTAATTTGCGTCGGCTGCGCGACTGGGAAAGGTTGCTCATGCGAACTCCTGAAAGGTAAGTGGACGCGCAGGTTAGCAAGCCGTTCGGCCGCAACTGTAGACCAGCCCTATTGAGTTCTTTATAAAGAAATTCTTACGAATGCATGGGCTCACACATGGACCTGCTCAACGCCATCCGCAGTTTCATCAAGGTTGTCGAAGCCGGCAGCATTGCCGCTGGTGCACGCAACCTGGGCCTCAGCCCGGCAGCCGTCAGCCAGAACCTGGCAAGGCTGGAAAGCCATTTACAGGTGCGCCTGCTCAGTCGCACCACACGCAGCATGGCGCTTACCTCCGCCGGCACGCAGTATTACGAGCGCGTAAAGCACATCGAGCGCGACCTGGCTCTGGCCGAGCAGGCAGTCACTACCCCTGAAAGTGAACCCCAAGGCCGGCTGTGCATTGCCTCGACCTCCGCCTTTGGTCGCCACGTCCTGGCGCCCCTGATACCCGCGTTCAGTGCCCGTTATCCACTCCTTTCGATAGAGTTGGTAACGACTGATCGTCGCGTCAACCATGCCCGCGAAGACGTCGACGTAAGCCTGCGCATCACCCCGCAACTGGAGGACCAGTTGCTGGCCCGGCATATCGCCCGAATCCCGTTCATTTGCTGCGCCTCACCCGGCTACCTGCAGAACGCTGGCGTGCCGGCCACGCCCGAGGCGTTGCGCGAGCACCGCTGCCTGGTATTCCGCTACCCCGTGGACGGGCGCTTTCTGCGCTGGGGCTTCATGCGCGACGGGCTGCGTTTCGAGGCAGAGTTTGGCAGCGTATTGATCAGTGATGACATCGACGCGCTGACCCAAATGGCCCTGCACGATGGCGGCATCACACGCCTGGCCGAATTCATCGTGCGGCCACACCTTGCATCCGGCGCGCTGGTGCCGTTGTTCGAATACAGCGACAGCGGCCAGGCCTACGCCCAGACCGAGCCCATGGATATCTACCTGTGCCTGGCAGACCGCTTTGCCATGACCGCCAAGGTGCGCGTGTTCATGGACTACCTGCGCGAGTGCCTGGGCGACAGCTGGCAGGTACAGGCATGAAAAAACCGCCACAAGGGCGGTTTTTTGTGTGGTGCATACGAATCAGAAACGGTAGGTGAGGGATGCACCGATACCGTGAGCGCTGTTCTCGTACTTGGCCTGGTAGCTGCCCTTGGTTGCACTTACCTGATTGACCTTGGTGTCTTCTTCCCACAGATAGGAGTAAGCCACGTCGATGGTCATATCGTCGTTCGGGCTCCAGCCAGCACCCAGGCTGAACACTTTGCGGTCCCCAGTCGGGATGCGTGGCGAACGGTCGTGGTTGTTGGTCGGCGACTGGTCGACGGTGAAGCCGGTGCGCAGCACCCACTCCTTGTTGACTTTGTACGACGCGCCAATGGCGTGAGCCCAGGTGTCGTGCCAGTTCTGCTCTTCGCTGATGGTCTGGAACGCCGAACCTGCCAATGGCGCCGGGACATCGTTTTGCACGGTGATGTCTTTCAGGCGGCTCCAGCGCGTCCAGGTGCTACCTGCGTACAGGGTCCACTGGTCGTCCAGTTCATGGGTAACCGAAAGGTCGACGGACTCAGGCGTCTTGATCTTCAGGCTGGCATCGAACTTGTTGCCGTTGAACGGCCCGATCAGCGGGGTGCTGACGCGGGTCTTGCCCTCGAGCTTGTAGTCGACCATCGAGTGGTAGGTCAGGCCGACGCGGGTGCGATCGGTGGCCTGTACCAGAAGGCCGATGTTGTAACCAACGGCGGTATCGTCGCCTTTGATCTTCACTTCGCCATCATTACGGCCTGGGGTGAACGGGTTGATCAGGCTCGAGCCAAGTTCACCCTTGATGCGGTTGATGGTCGGGCCGAAACCGATCGAGACCTTGTCGTTGAAGGCGTAGCTGACGGTTGGCTGGAAGGTGACCACCTCGACGTGGCTTTTCTTGCCCCAGTAGCGTGCGGCGTCATCGCTGCCGTAGTCGGTTACCAGGCCGAACGGTACGTAGACACCGAAGCCGACGCTCCAGTGATCGTCGATCGGCTTCACGTAGTAGCCCATGGGCACGCCCACGAACGGCACCATGTCACCATCGGTTTCCCCCCCGAGGTTGCTGCCCCGGCCCGAGATGTCGGACTTGGCGATGACGGCGGCGCCGCCCACGGTGAATTGTTCGCGTTTGAGGCGGGACATGCCGGCCGGGTTGCCAAACACGGTGCTGGCATCTTCGGCAGAAGAAGAACGTCCCGCGAAACCTGTCCCCATGCTGCTGATGCTCTGTTCGTTCAGCGCAAAGCCGCTGGCGAGCAGTTGGCTGGAAGCAAGAGCAACGGCCATGCCGAGGGAGGTTTTGAGCATTACTTTTTTCATTATTAGAAAACTCCTTGGGATCTCCGGGGCGAAAAGCTACCAACAAATCAAGCGCTGCGCTATAGCCTCAATCGCAGGAGTTAGAGCGGTTTTGTAGGACAATCCGACCAAAATTCCCTTTTTTCCGGTTTTGTTGTAGGACGCGTCTTAAGATGCCTGTGGCAATCTCTGATCTATGCAGGTATGCCAGGCGTGGGTGAAGTCGCGAAGGCGACCCTGGGGGTTGAAAATCTGTCGCCAGATGCGCGCCAGCGCCAGTAAATCGTCGGCAGCTGGCAGCGGCGTGGCCTGCTCTTCGACGAGCATCCAGGCAATGGCGGTGGAGTAGCGCAGGTTGACGGTAAGCTCCAGGTGCGGGCCGCCCAGGAAGGCGTGCTGGCTGGCGAGGCCGCGTACCAGGCTGGCCAGGTCGGGATCACGGGCCAGGTAGTCATCCCACAGTGCCTGGTGGCGATGTTCGCCAATGCGGTAAAGGCCGTGCCCACGTCGGTCGTGCAGGGCTGAACCCAGTGCCGACTGGCTGGCGGCGATGCCCAGCAACAAAGCCTCGGCGCTGGCGCACTGACGGTTCAGGTAAACCAGGGTGGGTCGGATCACATACTGACACAATTCATTCGCCGCGATACCCATGATGCCCTCGAGCAGGTAAGGGCCGGACGGGCGCTGGAGCTTGGCAGCTGGTGAATGATCAGGCCCGCCGGAAGCGGCAAGCACCGCTCGAGTTGAAGTGTAGTGTGATAATCGTGGTGTAAAGGGCTGTTTTTAAATCGATTGCTGCCTGACGTGCCGGGCTATATGCCCTAAGGCAATTACGCCAGGAACGTTCAGGCAGGCTGGCGATGGGATGATTCAGCGCTTGAATACCGCAGTATTCGCCGCTCACGCAGTGAGCGACTGGCGGGTCCGGGCGATGACCGCCTGCAGCGGTTCTTTGCGGCTGTACTGTTCAGGGTACAGGCGCTCGGTGTGGCAGGCGACGCCGTGTTCGTCTACCAGGGTAAAGCTGAAGCTGCCCTTGCGTGGGGCAACGATAAGGCACTTCAACGGCGAGAAGGCCTGGGAGAGGGTGCCAATGGCAGCCTGAATCTGATGATGAGTTTGCATATTGTTGGAGGTTCCTGCTTTAAACACGGGGGTTATGATCCGTGCATGATAGAAACGTTCCAGTGACGCCTTTATTAAGGGACGAACGAACCTGACTGGAACAGGGCAGCCAGAGGGAGCGCAATCAAATGTGGGCGCTTGGGCTGACTGGTAGGTACTTCGGAAGGCAGGCAGCACACCGGGGCCAAGGTTCTAGGCCGTCGGGTGGAATCCTGATCAATCTGTCACGTGATTCGTGCTTGAACAGCGCGAGGCTGGCGAGGGAATCATCGAAGGGGCCGGTCCTGTTTTCAGCAGTGCCACTCTTGGGAGGAGCGGGGCTGCAAGGACATTATGGCCAAAATTGACTTTCAGCTTGGTACTAACGAGGCGCACCTTACTGGAAAGGCGAGCGTTTGGCAAGCGCTACGTTTGTTCAGGTGAGCCGCGCAGTATGGCGTGTATTCGCGTCGCTGTGAAGAGGGGCAAATCGCCCGTATCCAGCCTGATGTGCCCATTTCGTGCAGCCGAATGGCGGTTTATGGTGCACTTGTTCACATTCGGGGCAGCAGTTGTAACGGGCCGGCAACACGCTTCGAACGCCCTGCCAATGCCTTGACTGGGCGGTTAAGTCAATGAAAAAAAACACTATTTTTAGCTGGTGAAAAAATCGTCAGTTTGACACGAAGCCCCAATTCACGGGGCTTTGCGGGGTGTGTGAGGGGGTTGTCCACCGAGTTATCCACAGGAACTGTGGATTGTCCCAAGCGTTTGCTCTAGGACGGGCGTGCCAGCATGACGGTGAACTGTCCGACAATCGAAATGCTCCGACAGACCGGCTGGTCATCCCTTCGAAAACGTCAAGAAAAGATCATTTAAAATTTTTTCAATTCTCCACAAATCGACAGGCCGGGGCGGAAAAAAAAGAGTAGAGTGGCGCGCCTTTCGAGTTGCCAAACCTGTTGCTCATGAAGTTCCGCAGTAAACACCTCGCCAGCACTGCTACATCGACGCCTGCGCCCAAACGCTTTTCCTTGAAAGTTGCCTTGTGGCTGCTCGACAGCCCGCGCCTGGGCGACAAGCCGCAGGTCAAGCACCTGGCCGGGCGCCTGCTGAAGCAGCCGGCACGCCAGGGCGTGGTGGTTGCACAAAGCCGCCTGGGGCAGATGCTGTGCCGCGACTGCGGCAATGCCCGTGACCGGCGTATCGGCCATGAACTGCTGCGCCAGGCCGCCCGTGGCGGGGATCGTCGGGCGCAACTGGAGTACGCACGGCTATGCCAGCACAGCGAGCCGGAGCAGGCGCGGTATTGGCTGGAGCAGGCAGCGGGGCAGGGCTCGCAGGAAGCCCGACGGGTGTTGCGGCAGTGGTTTCCTGGCTGAGCCTGGTGGCCTGTGCGGGCCTCTTCGCGGGCATGCCCGCTCCCACAGGAGTCCTGCGTTTTCTGGGTTAGGCGCACTACCTGTGGGAGCGGGCATGCCCGCGAAGAGGCCAGCACAGGCAACACCCCAGCCAGGCTGATAAGCTGCACTCAATTTGCAACAGAGCGATCGGGGTAAGCATGACAGTGGATCTGGCCAGCATTCTGCTGGGCTTGGTGGCAGGTGCATTACCCTGCCTGGGGTGGGTCATGCAGGTGCAGCGCCGCCAGGGCGCACGACAAGGCGAACAGGCCTTGCTCGAAGAGCGCCTCAACGCAGCCCAGCTGGCCCAGGCGGGCCTACAGGCGCAGATGGAGGCGAGCCGCGATGAAGTCAGCGACCTCAGCGAAGCCAACGCCGTCAAGCAGGCCCAGCTTGCCGCCCAGGGCCGCGAACTGGAGCTGCTGCAGATCGACCGCGATAACGCCCGTGACGCTGCGCATGCCTGGAGCCTGGAGCGCGCCAATCGTGAAGCCGAGCTGCGCCGCCTGGAGGCGCAGGCCGCGCGCGTTGAGGCCGAGCTGCGCGAGCAGCAGGAAAGCCACCAGCAACGCCTGGATGACCTGCAGGAGGCCCGCGACACGCTACGGGCCCAGTTTGCCGACATGGCCACCAAGATCTTCGACGAGCGCGAGCAGCGCTTCGCCCAGACCAGCCAGCAGCACCTGGGCCAGTTGCTCGACCCGCTCAAGGAGCGCATCCAGTCCTTCGAAAAACGCGTTGAAGAAAGCTACCAGCAGGAAGCTCGCGAACGCTTTTCCCTGGGCAAGGAGCTGGAGCGCCTGCAACAGCTCAACCTGCGCCTGTCCGATGAGGCGACCAACCTCACCCAGGCCCTGAAGGGCCAGAAAACCCAAGGCAACTGGGGCGAGCTGATTCTCGAGCGGGTGCTGGAACATGCCGGCCTGGAAAAGGGCCGCGAGTACCAGACCCAGGTGAGCCTGAAAAGCGCTGACGGCGAACGTTTCCAGCCCGATGTGCTGATCATGCTGCCCGGCGACAAGCAGGTGGTGGTGGATGCCAAGGTCAGCCTCACGGCGTATCAGCAGTATGTCGCCGGCAACGACGAGGTTGCACTCAAGCAGCACGTGCAGTCGCTGCGCAGCCACGTCAAAGGCCTGTCGAGCAAGGACTACAACCGCCTCGAAGGCCTGCACAGCCTGGATTTCGTGCTGCTGTTCGTGCCCATCGAGGCAGCCTTTTCCGCGGCCCTGCAGGCCGAGCCGAACCTGTTCCAGGAAGCCTTCGACCGGCAGATCGTCATCGTCAGCCCCACTACCTTGCTGGCTACCTTGCGGGTGATCGACAGCCTGTGGAAGCAGGAGCGCCAAGGCCAGAACGCCCGGGAAATTGCCGAGCGCGCCGGCTGGCTGTACGACAAGTTCGTGCTGTTCATCCAGGACCTGGACGAGCTGGGCAGCCGCCTGCAGCAGGTGGACAAGGCCTACGCCGCTGCCCGCAACAAGCTGTGCGAAGGGCGCGGCAACCTGGTCAGCCGCAGCGAACAGCTGAAGCTACTGGGCGCCCGCGCCAGCAAGAGCCTGCCGGCAGACTTGCTGGAGCGGGCACTTTCCGACGAGGTGCCGGACGCAGCCCTTACTGAACCTGGCTCAGATGGCGATTGAGCAGGGCGCGCAGGGCCGCCGGCTTGACCGGCTTGGCCAGGTAGTCCAGCCCGGACGCATGCACCATGGCGATGGTTTCCTTGCTGCCGTCGGCACTGATCACCACACCTGGCACCGGTTCAGCCAAGCGCGCACGTAGCCAGCCCATCAGCCCGGTGCCAGTCTCGCCGTCGTCCAGGTGGTAATCCACCAGCGCCAGGTGCGGGCGCATGCTCTTGGCCAGCAAGGCCTCGCATTCGGCCTGGTTGCGTGCAGTCCATACCTGGCAACCCCAGCGGCTGAGCAGGCTGTTCATGCCGATCAGGATGCTGTCTTCGTTGTCCACGCACAGCACTTGCAGGCCGGCCAGCGGCTGGCCACCCTGTTCAACCGGGGCGCTTGGCGCCGGGGCGGCCTGACGGGCAATCGGCACGCTGACACGGAACACCGTGCCCTTGCCCGGCCATGACCGCACTTCCAGCCGGTGCCCCAGCACCCGGCACAAGCCGTCGGCGATCGCCAGGCCCAGGCCCAGGCCTTTTTCGGCGCGGGTCTGGTGGCTGTCCAGGCGTTTGAATTCCTGGAAGATCACCTGCAGCTTGTCGTCGGCAATACCGGGGCCGCGGTCCCACACCTCAAGCCACAGCCGCTCGCCCTGGCGGCGCGCGCCCAGCAGGATCGGGCTCTTGCCGTAGCGCAGGGCATTGGTGAGGAAGTTCTGCAGTACCCTGCGCAGCAGCTTCATGTCGCTGTCCACCCGCAAACGGCTGCCACGCAGGCGGAACTCCAGGCCTTTTTCGGCGGCCAGTACCTTGAATTCTGCCCCCAGGGTGTCGAACAGCTCGTTGAGGGCGAAGGGCTTGGCATCCGGGGTGATCTTGCCGTTTTCCAGGCGCGAGATGTCCAGCAGGTCGCTGATCAGCTCTTCGGCCGAGCGCAGCGAGCTGTCCATGTGCTGCACCAGTTGCCGGGCCTCATCGTTCATGCCCTCGGCCTGCTGCGACAAGGCGGCGGAGAACAGCCGAGCCGCGTTCAACGGTTGCATCAGGTCATGGCTGACAGCCGCCAGAAAGCGGGTTTTGGACTTGCTTACCGCTTCGGCCTGGCTCTTGGCTTCGGACAATGCCTGGTTCAGCTGCGACAGTTCGTGGGTACGCTCTGCCACCCGTTGCTCCAGGCCTTCGTTGGCATCGCGCAGGGCCTGCTCGGCCTCGCGGAACGGGGTGATGTCGGTAAAGCTCATGACGAAGCCGCCGCCTGGCATCGGGTTGCCGATCAGCTCGATCACCCGGCCATTGGGGAACAGCCGTTCGGAGGAATGCGCCCGGCCCTGTCGCATCCAGTGCAGGCGCCGTGCCACATGCACCTGCGCTTCGCCAGGGCCGCACAGGCCGCGCTCGGCGTTATAGCGGATGATGTCGGCAATCGGCCGGCCTACGCTGATCAGCCCGTCAGGGTAGTTGAACAGCTCCAGATAGCGCCGGTTCCAGGCCACCAGGTGCAGGTTCTGGTCGACCACGCTGATGCCCTGGTTGATGTTCTCGATGGCGCCTTGCAGCAGGGCGCGGTTGAACTGCAGCACCTCGCTGGCTTCGTCGGCGATGCGCACCACGTCTTCCAGCTGCATGTCGCGGCCTTCGATGGCGGCTTTGACCACGGCGCGGGTCGAGGAGGTGCCCAGTACCCCTGCCAGCAGGCGCTCGGTGTGCTCGATCCAGTCGCCATCGGCATTCTGGTTGGGGTTGAACCCTTTGCCCTGGCGGTAGGCGAAGCGGATGAAGCTCTGGCGCGCGCGCTCTTCGCCGACAAAGCGCGAGGCCAGGGTCAGCAGGTCGTCGATCTGCACCGCCAGCAGCGGCTTGCTGCTGGGCCGCGCGGTTTGCTGGCCAATGAAGCGGCCGGCCTGCCAGTGCTCGGAAACCCGTGTACGCGACAGCACCGAGACCCAGGCAAACAGGGTGAAGTTGCCCGCCAGTGACAGCACCACGCCCTGGGTCAGCGGGCTGATCGGCAGGTTCAGCGGGTTGCCGTGCAGCCACGCCAGCCCCGGGAACAGTTGCAGCGACCAGCCCAGGCTATGCGCGGCAATCGGCAGCACCAGGGTGTAGAACCACAGGAAGATACCTGCGGCCAGGCCGGCGAACACGCCGCGGCGGTTGGCCTGCTTCCAGTACAGCGCCCCGAGCATGGCCGGGGTGAGCTGGGTGACGGCGGCGAAGGCGATCTGGCCAATGGTCGCAAGGCTTGCGGTGGAGCCCAGCAGGCGGTAGCTGACATACGCCAGCAGCAGGATCACCACGATGGTTACCCGGCGCACCGACAGCATCCAGTGGCGGAACGCTTCAAACGGCCGCTCGGCGTTGTTGCGGCGCAGCAGCCAGGGCAGCAGCATGTCGTTGGACACCATGGTCGACAGCGCCACGGCCTCGACGATGACCATGCCGGTGGCTGCCGAAGCGCCGCCAATGAATGCCAGCAGGGCCAGGCTCGGGTGCGCCTCGGCCAGCGGCAGGCTGATGACGAACGAGTCGGAAATCACCGTGCCCGGCAGCAGCATCTGCCCGGCCAGGGCAATCGGCACCACGAACAGCGCCGCCAGTGCCAGGTACATCGGGAACACCCAGCGCGCCAGGCGCATGTCCTGGGGTTCGATGTTCTCCACCACGGTGACGTGGAACTGCCGCGGCAGGCAGATGATCGCCATCATCGCCACGGCGGTTTGCACCACCATCGACGGCCAGTTGATGGTTTCTTGCCAATAGTCCTGCAAGTGGATCGACTGGCGGGCCTGGTTGAACAGGTCGTCGAAACCGTCATACAAGTTGAAGACCACGAAAATGCCCACGGCCAGGAACGCCAGCAGCTTGATCAGTGACTCGAAGGCAATCGCCAGCACCATGCCGCGGTGGTGCTCGGTCACGTCCAGGCTGCGCGTACCGAACACGATGGCGAACAGCGCCAGCACCAGCGATACCACCAGCGCGGTGTCCTGCACGCGTGTGCCGGTGGCGTCGGCGTTGGCGCCGATCAACAGATTCACGCCCAGCACGATGCCTTTGAGCTGCAAGGCAATGTACGGCAGCACGCCGATCAGGCAGATCAGCGCCACCACCACCGCCAGGCTTTGCGACTTGCCGTAGCGCGCAGCGATGAAATCGGCGATCGAGGTGATGTTCTGCTGCTTGCTGATCAGCACCATCTTCTGCAGCACCCAGGGCGCGAAGACCAGCAGCAGCACCGGGCCCAGGTAGATCGGCAGGAACGCCCAGAGCTGTTCGGCGGCCTGGCCGACCGCGCCGAAGAAGGTCCAGCTGGTGCAGTACACGGCCAGCGACAGGCTGTACACCCAGGCACGCAGCTTCGGCGGCAACGGCGTGCTGCGGCGGTCGCCATAGAAGGCGATGGCGAACATGACGGCCATATAGGCCAGGGCGACCACGGCGATCAGCCCGCTGGACAACGACATGAAGACTCCGAAGCAAAAAAGGTAACGCGGTCCCGATCAGTCAGTCTGGCACGCAGGCGCTGCTTCGTCAGCGCCGACGATAGTCGCAGCGGCAGGTGGTCGCAGGCCTGTACGGGCCTCTTCGCGGGCATGCCCGCTCCCACAGGTTCAATGCAAGTCTTGAAGCCAGTGATAACCCTGTGGGAGCGGGCGTGCCCGCGAAGAGGCCATTACAGCCAACATCAACCCCTGCGGGTACCCAGCCCGTAAAACACCCCCGCCAGTATCACCGACAACACCAGCAGGTAGAAGATCGCCCCCGGCCACAAATGCACCAGGGCAAACCCCACCATCACCGGCCCCAGCGCCGCCCCCAGGTTGGACAGGTTCTGCGCTCCGTAATACACCCCGCGCAGCTGCTCCGGTGCAATCAGGTCGATGAACATGTACTCGGCCGGAATCACGATGATCTCGCCCAGCGTGAACACCAGCATCGCCAGGCACCACGCCAGAACCGAGCCCGCCAATGAAAACCCCAGCAGCCCGGCAATGAACAGGCCCATGCCCGCCAGCAACCAGGGCATCAGGCGCTGCCGGCTGATACGCCGGCCGATCAGGTACTGCAAGGCAATCACCGTGACCGCGTTGGTGGTGACCAGATAGCCCACCAGCCGTGCGGCCTCGGCCGGGCTGGTGGTCACCACCAGGTACTGCGACAGATAGGCGGTGAACTGGCCGAACACTACTGCGCTCAGCACCCCGCCCAGGGTAAAGCACACCAGCCGCCGGTCCCGGGCCAGCCCCATGACCACCTGGCCGAAACCTGCACCGGGTTTGTCGGCTACGCCGGCTTCCAGGCTGCGGTCGCCCAGGCGCCAGTAGGCCAGGCACATGCCCAGGCCAAGCAGGGCCGAGGCAATGAACGGCATGTGGTCGTCCAGCTCCAGCATGGCCACGCCCAGCAACGGGCCTGCGGCGTAGCCGACGTTGCTGAGGGTGTACTTGATGGCGAACACTTCAGCCCGTTCCTCCACCGGCAGCAAGGCGCAAAAGCCCGCCTTGGCGGCGATGTCGACCACTGCCAGGGCCAGGTTGATCAACACCAGGCACAGGAAGAACAGCAACGCCGAACGGCTGGCGACAGCGCCGACGAAGGCCAGCGCGAACAGCAAGGTGCTGGCGCTGACCAGCGTGTGGTTGCGCAAGGTGTCGACCAGGTGGCCGCCATACAGGCTCAGCAGCGAGGCGATGATCAGCGCGCCGCCGATCAGCAGGCCGATCTGGCTGATCGGCAGCTGGAAGTTGTCGGCCAGGTACACCACCAGATAGGGCAGGGTGAGGGCACGGGCGACGGTGAGGGTGAAGGTGGTAGTGAGCAGCAGGCGAACGGTGTGCGGGTAGCGCTTGATGGCGGCGAGCATTGCCACGTCCTTGTTGTTCTGGTTTGCCGGGCTCAAGCATATGCCAACAGTGGCCTGCTGCGCAGGCCATTCGCGGGCATGCCCGCTCCCACAGTTAGTGCGCCGATGCGAAGACTGTGGGAGCGCGCGCGCCCGCGAAGAATCCCATGCGGAGTTCTCGACAGGTGGAGGATTGACAGCCTGCCGGCCACGCGGAATACTCTGCCAAAATTCATATATATGTTTATATAACAAGACGAGAGCGAGACCCATGCACCCATTGACCGGTGATGCTCGACTGCCCCGCTACCAACAGCTGCGCGACCACCTGGTCGAGCAGATCGCCAATAACCGCTGGCGCCCGGGCGAGGCGATCCCGACCGAAGCTGCCCTGGCCACCGAGTTCGACATGTCGGTCGGCACCGTGCGCAAGGCCGTCGATGTGCTGGTGGCCGAAGGCGTGCTGGAGCGTCAGCAGGGCCGCGGCACCTTCATACGCCGCCCGCAGTTTCAGTCTTCGCTGTTCCGCTTCTTCCGCTTCGAGGCCGCCAATGGCGAGCGTGTAGTGCCGCAAAGCCGCATCCTCTCCATCGAGCCGCTGGCGGCGCCATCGGCGGTGGCCGAGGCCCTGGGCTTGCCGGTGGAAGCCGAAGTGATCCGCATTGTCCGTACCCGACTGCTCGGCGCTCAACCGGTGCTGGCCGAAGAAATCTGGCTGCCGCGCCAGACCTTCCAGCCGTTGCTGGACGTGGACCTGAACAGCAAGGGCCCGCTGCTGTACCCGATCTACGAAGAATTGTGCGGTCAGGTAGTGGCCTATGCCGAAGAAACCCTCACCGCCGAAGCGGTCGACGCGGTGCATGGCCGTTTGTTGCAACTGCCGGCTGACAGCCCGGTGGTGGTGATCGAGCGTCTGGCCCGTGACTACGCTGGCAAGCCGCTTGAGTGGCGCCGCTCGCGCGGCCATGCGCAGCACTTCCGCTACCGCATCGACATCCGCTAAGCCGGCCGCGTCACCCTTGTACCTGCCTGCGCCGTGCTGCCACGGCGCAGTGGCTTCGCCTGCCCGTAACACACAACTAGAAGGATAAAAATCATGTTCAGCTGGTATCGCCAGATCACCTCACGGGAACGCAAGACGTTCTGGGCCTGTTTCGGCGGCTGGTCACTCGATGCCCTGGAAGTGCAGATGTTCGGCCTGGCCATTCCCGCGCTGATCGCCGCGTTTTCCCTGAGCAAGGGCGACGCCGGCCTGATCAGTGGCCTGACCCTGGTAACGTCGGCAATCGGCGGCTGGCTGGGCGGCACCTTGTCCGACCGTTATGGTCGCGTGCGCACCCTGCAATGGATGATTCTCTGGTTTTCCTTCTTCACCTTCCTTTCGGCGTTCGTCACCGGCTTTTATCCGCTGTTGTTCGTCAAGGCCATGCAAGGCTTCGGCATTGGTGGCGAATGGGCTGCGGGCGCGGTGCTGATGGCCGAAACCATCAACCCCAAATACCGCGGCAAGGTCATGGGCACGGTGCAGAGTGCCTGGGCCGTGGGTTGGGGCCTGGCGGTGGCGCTGTTCACGCTGATCTACTCGCTGGTACCGCAGGAATTTGCCTGGCGGGTGATGTTCTTTGTCGGCCTGTTGCCGTCGCTGCTGATCATCTGGGTACGCCGCAACGTGCCCGAGCCAGACAGCTTCCAGCGCCTGCAGAAGGAAAAGGCCATCCCGGTCAGCTTCCTCAAGTCCATGGCCGGCATCTTCCGCCCGGAACTGCTACGCGTGACCCTGCTTGGCGGCTTGCTCGGCCTGGGTGCCCATGGCGGTTACCACGCGGTGATGACCTGGTTGCCGACCTTTCTCAAGACCGAACGCAACCTCTCGGTGCTGAACTCCGGTGGCTACCTGGCGGTGATCATCCTGGCGTTCTGGTGTGGTTGCGTGGTCAGCGGCCTGTTGATCGACCGTATCGGTCGGCGCAAGAACATCCTGCTGTTCGCGCTATGTTGTGTGCTGACCGTTCAGGCCTACGTGTTCTTCCCGCTGAGCAATACGCAGATGCTGTTCCTCGGCTTCCCGCTGGGCTTCTTCGCCGCCGGCATCCCGGCCAGCCTGGGGGCATTCTTCAATGAGCTTTACCCGGCAGATGTGCGCGGCGCCGGGGTGGGCTTCTGCTACAACTTCGGCCGTGTGCTGTCGGCGGTGTTCCCGTTCCTGGTGGGCCACATGAGCGAGTCGATGTCGCTGGGCAGTGCCATCGGCATCGATGCCGGCATTGCCTATGGCGTGGCCGTGATCGCCGCCCTGTGCCTGCCGGAAACCCGCGGGCGCAACCTTGAACCTGCACCTGCGCCGCAAATGGCCGACGCGGTCGCCAAGTAACCTGACTTTGTTTGTATGAGAACCATGCCTGACGCTCCTGCTTTACACCTGACCGCCATCGATAGCCATGCCCACGTGTTCAGCCGTGGGCTGAACCTGGCCAGCGAACGGCGTTATGCGCCCAGCTACGATGCGCCGCTGGGTGATTACCTGGGCCAGTTGCTGGTCCATGGTTTCAGCCATGGCGTGCTGGTTCAGCCCAGCTTCCTGGGGACCGATAACCGCTACCTGCTCAGTGCCCTGCAAACGGTGCCGGGGCAGTTGCGCGGGGTAGTGATGCTGGAGCAGGACGTCGAGCGCGAGACGCTGGATGAGATGGCCCGGCTAGGCGTAAGGGGCGTGCGCCTGAACCTCATGGGCCAGGCGTTGCCCGACCTCACCGGCGCCCAGTGGCGGCCCTTGCTGGAACGTATTGGCGAGCAGGGCTGGCACCTGGAGTTGCACCGCCATGTGGCGGACATTCCGGCACTGGTGCGGGCGCTTGAGCCTTATGGCCTGGACATTGTCATCGACCATTTCGGCCGACCTGATGCTCGCCGTGGTCTGGGCCAGCCGGGCTTTGCCGAACTGCTGACACTGGGGGGGCGGGGCAGGGTATGGGTAAAGGTCTCAGGCATCTACCGGCTGGAAGGTTCGCCGCAAGAGAACCTGGTCTTCGCCCGCCAGGCGCTGTGCGCGCTGGAAGCCCATTACGGGGCCGAGCGGTTGATGTGGGGCAGTGACTGGCCACATACCCAGCACGAATCGGCGGTGAGTTTCGCTGCCGCCGTAGAACAGTTCGAGGCGCTGGGCTGTACGGGGGAGTTGCGCCGGGCGTTGTTGGTGGATACTGCACGGGCACTGTTCGGTTTCGAATGATGTAGCGCCTGTTCCGGCCTCTTCGCGGGCAAGCCCGCTCCCACAGGTACTGCACAATCCCTGAGGTTTGTGCAGTACCTGTGGGAGCGGGCTTGCCCGCGAAGGGGCCAGTACAGGCCCGCACCTGAGTCGCCATGCTTGCCAGCCAAGGCATTTTCCATGCAGATTTGTGGCCTGACGCCCCCGGCGCGCCTCCAATTGAAAAGCCCTCAGGACCAAGGACGATGAGTCACTCCTCGCAATTCACCTTGCTCGGCAAGCGGCGCTTCCTGCCGTTTTTCATCACCCAGTCGCTGGGTGCCTTCAACGACAACCTGTTCAAGCAGTCGCTGATCCTGGCGATCCTGTTCAAGCTCAGCCTGGGCGACGGTGACCGTTCGATCTGGGTCAACCTGTGCGCCTTGCTGTTCATCCTGCCGTTCTTCCTGTTCTCGGCGCTGGGCGGGCAGTTTGGCGAGAAGTTCGCCAAGGACGCGCTGATCCGTGCAATCAAGCTGGCCGAGATCGTCATCATGGCCATCGGTGCACTGGGCTTTATCACCAACCACCTGGCGCTGATGCTGGTGGCGCTGTTCGGCATGGGTACCCACTCGGCGTTGTTCGGCCCGGTGAAGTACTCGATCCTGCCGCAGGCGCTGCGCGAAGAAGAACTGGTCGGCGGCAACGGGTTGGTGGAAACAGGCACCTTCCTGGCCATCCTTGCCGGCACCATCGGTGCCGGGGTGATGATGTCGGCCGATAGCTACGCCACGGTGGTGGCCGGCGGCGTGGTCGGCACTGCGGTGCTCGGCTACCTGGCCAGCCGCTGGATACCGCGGGCCGCTGCCGCTTCGCCGCACATGCCGCTGGACTGGAATATCTTCAAGCAGTCGTGGGCCATCCTGCGCATGGGGCTTGGCCAGACACCTGCGGTATCGCGTTCGATTGTCGGCAACTCGTGGTTCTGGTTCGTCGGTGCCATCTACCTCACGCAGATCCCGGCTTACGCCAAAGACTGGCTGCACGGCGACGGCACGGTGGTGACCCTGGTGCTGACCCTGTTCTCGGTGGGCATTGCCCTGGGGTCGCTGTTGTGCGAACGGCTTAGCGGGCGCAAGGTGGAAATCGGCCTGGTGCCGTTCGGCTCGTTCGGCCTGACCCTGTTCGGCCTGCTGTGGTGGTGGCACTCCGGCGATGTGCCGGCAGCAGGGGCCCCGCACGACTGGTTGACGCTGCTGGGCATGAGCCAGGCCTGGTGGATTCTGCTGTCAATCGTCGGCCTTGGGGTGTTCGGCGGCTTCTATATCGTGCCGCTGTATGCACTGATCCAGGCCCGCACGGCCGAAGACCAGCGCGCCCGGGTGATCGCCGCCAACAACATCCTCAATGCCCTGTTCATGGTGGTGTCGGCGGTACTCACCATCATCCTGCTGGGGCTGGCAGGTTTCACTATCCCGCAGCTGTTTCTGGTGGTGTCGCTGCTCAACATCGCGGTCAACGCCTACATCTTCAGGATCGTGCCAGAGTTCACCATGCGCTTCCTGATCTGGCTGCTCAGCCACTCGATGTACCGTGTGCAGCACCGTGATCTGGAGCGCATCCCCGATGAAGGTGCGGCGCTGCTGGTGTGCAACCACGTTTCATTCGTCGATGCCCTGCTGCTGGGCGGGGCGATCCGCCGGCCGATCCGCTTTGTCATGTACTACAAGATCTACAACCTGCCGGTGCTCAACTTTGTGTTCCGCACGGCGGGCGCCATCCCGATTGCCGGGCGCAATGAAGACCTTGCCATCTACGAACGCGCTTTCGCACGCATTGCCCAATACCTGGCCGATGGTGAGCTGGTGTGCATTTTCCCGGAAGGCAAACTGACCGGCGACGGCGAGATCGATGTGTTCAAGGGCGGCGTCAACCGTATCCTTGAGGAGACGCCGGTGCCGGTGATCCCATTGGCATTGCAGGGGCTGTGGGGGAGTTTCTTCAGTCGCGACCCGGCCAAGGGCTTCTTCAAGCGGCTGTGGTCGAGGGTAACCATCGTGGCGGGCGCCGCCATCCCGGTGGAGGCGGCGCAGCCAGAGTTGTTGCGTGAGCAGGTCAGCCGCCTGCGTGGCGACCTGCGCTAGACGGGGGGGCTCAGCTGGCGCTGACTTTCAGGCCGACAAGGCCGCAGACGATCAGCGCCACACTGACCAGGCGTACCAGCGCCATGGACTCGCCGAACAGGATGATGCCGGCGATGACCGTGCCGACTGCGCCAACGCCAGTCCAGATGGCATAGGCGGTGCCCAGCGGCAGCTCTTTCATGGCCAGGCCCAGCAGGCCAAGGCTGATGACCATGGCACCGACAGTAAGCACGGTAGGAATCGGCTTGCTGAAGCCGTCGGTGTATTTCAGGCCAACGGCCCAGCCGACCTCGAACAGGCCGGCGAAGAACAGGATGATCCAGGACATAGGTGTGTCTCCATCGTTTGAATGATGGGGCCGTCCCCGGAATGGTCACGCGGTGCGTCGTGAGGTCGTCCTCACAGTGGGCATTATAGTGCCCACCTGGAAGGTTCTGGGCAAGCCTGTGCTGGCCCTTTCGCGGGCACGCCCGCTCCCACAGGAATCGCACAATGTTCAGCCCTGTGGGAATCCTGTGGGAGCGGGCGTGCCCGCGAAGAGGCCAGCACAGCCCACATCAATGCCTGACTGGTTCCCCCTCATCACCCTCAACCCCAGCTTCACCCATCCGCCGGAACCAGGTCGACAGCAGCGCCCCGGAAATATTGTGCCAAACACTGAACAACGCACTCGGCACTGCCGCCAGCGGCGAAAAGTGCGCCGCCGCCAATGCTGCCCCCAGCCCGGAGTTCTGCATGCCCACCTCCAGCGCCAGCGACTTGCGCTGGGCCAGGGGCAGTTTGCACAGCTTGCCGGTCAGGTACCCCAGCAGATAGCCGAAGGTGTTGTGCAGCATCACCACCGCCATGATCAGCAGCCCCGACTCGGCAATCTTCGCCTGGCTGGCCGCCACCACTGCGCACACGATCATCACGATGCTCACCACCGACACCAACGGCAGCACCTGCACCGCCGCCTGCACCCGGGCGCCGAGCAAGCGCTGGGCGACAACGCCGAGCACGATCGGCAGCATCACCAACTGCAGGATCGACCAGAACATGTCCATGAAGGACACCGGCAACCAGGCCGATGCCAGGAACCAGATCAGCGCCGGGGTCAGCAGCGGGGCCAGCAGGGTGGTGACCGCAGCGATTGCCACAGCCAGCGCCAGGTCCCCGCGGGACAGCCATACCATCACGTTCGATGCCGTGCCGCTCGGGCAGCAGCCAACCAGGATCACGCCCACGGCAATTTCCGGCGGCAGGTGGAACAGTTGGCACAGCAGCCAGGCCATGCCCGGCATGATCACGAAGTGCGCGACCACCCCCAGCATCACCCGCCAGGGCTGGCGGGCGAGGGCGGCGAAGTCGTCCAGTTTGAGGGTGAGGCCCATGCCGAACATCACCAGGCCCAGCAGCGGCACGATGGCGACCTTGAGGGCGATGAACCATTGCGGTTGCAGGAAGGCGAGTACGGCAAATACCAGCACCCACAGGGCAAAGGTATTGCCGACGAAGCGGCTGAGGGCGGCGAGGGCACGCATAGAGGGCAATTCCTTTTCTATTTATGGCTGTGTGAATTTCAAGGGCCCTATCGCTGGCAAGCCAGCTCCCACAGGCACGCAACAGATTCTGAAAGCTGTGGCGTACCTGTGGGAGCGGGCTTGCCCGCGAAGAGGCCGGTACTGGCGAAAAATTACTTCCAGGCCAGCACCGGCATTTCAAGACACCTCAGACCCCTTGCGGAATCTCCTCCCCACCCAGCGCCTCGAACAGCACCGGCAGGAACTCGGCAAAGGTCATCATCATCAACTGGAAGCTGGCATCGAACTGCTGCGCCGCCTCATCACCACCGTCCTGTTCGGCCTGCTCCTGCAGCAGCTCTTCGAACTTCAGGCGCTTGATTACCATCTTGTCGTCCAGGATGAACGACAGCTTGTCCTGCCAGGCCAGGGCCAGCTGGGTGACCACCTTGCCAGTGCTCAGGTGCAGCTGGATTTCCTCGCTGGTCAGGTCCTGGCGCTTGCAGCGCACGATGCCGCCGTCTTCGGCAGTGTCGCGCAGTTCGCATTCGTCCAGCACATGGAAGCCTTCGGCAGCCTGCTGCGACTTGACCCAGTCGGTCATGGTGGCAACCGGAGCAATTTTCACCGTGGCCGGGCGCACCGGCAGCGAGCCCATTACTTCACGCAGGGTCGACAGCAGGTCTTCGGCACGCTTGGCGCTGGCCGAGTTCACCAGGATCACGCCCTGGCGCGGGGCGATGGCGGCAAAGATCATCGAGCGGCGGATGAACGCGCGCGGCAGGAAGGCCTGGATGATCTCGTCCTTGATCTGGTCGCGCTCCTTCTTGTAGACCTTGCGCATCTGCTCGGTCTCGATCTCCTCGACCTTTTCCTTGACCGCGTCGTTGACCACGCTGCTCGGCAGGATGCGTTCTTCCTTGCGTGCGGCAATCAGCAGGTACTCACCGCTGACATGCACCAGAGGAGCGTCTTCGCCTTTGCCGAACGGCGCAACGAAACCATAGGTGGTCAGCTCCTGGCTGGCGCAGGGGCGGGCCGGCTTGCTGGCCAGGGCTGCCTCCAGCGCTTCAGGCTCGAACGGGACTTCCTGGGTCAGGCGGTAGGTCAGCAGGTTCTTGAACCACATGAGGGGCAACTCTCCTTAATGCATAAGGCGGGCATTATTCTCCGTGTAGTGATCTGAGGCCAGCCCTGTCACAGGGCCAGCAGCGGCTTATCGCTCACTGAAACACCCGGCAACGCTAGGTCTTTGAAAGGCATGAGGTTTTTTTTGAAAAAAGTTTAAAAAGTGCTTGCCAGGGTGCAGGGCCGTCCGTAGAATGCGCGCCACACCGAGACGAAGGGTGATTAGCTCAGCCGGGAGAGCATCTGCCTTACAAGCAGAGGGTCGGCGGTTCGATCCCGTCATCACCCACCACTCGATGTATAGCGCAGCGGTAGTTCAGTCGGTTAGAATACCGGCCTGTCACGCCGGGGGTCGCGGGTTCGAGTCCCGTCCGCTGCGCCATATTCCACTTCCAGGGCCCACTGAACACCCGGAAGTAACAGAGAAAGCGACCTTAGGGTCGCTTTTTTTGTGCCTGAAATTTGCTGCTTGATCGTTTTTTGAAAAAACTGCGATAAGTGCTTGCCAGACCGCAAAACCGCCCGTAGAATGCGCGCCACACCGAGAGACATGGGTGATTAGCTCAGCCGGGAGAGCATCTGCCTTACAAGCAGAGGGTCGGCGGTTCGATCCCGTCATCACCCACCACTCGATGTATAGCGCAGCGGTAGTTCAGTCGGTTAGAATACCGGCCTGTCACGCCGGGGGTCGCGGGTTCGAGTCCCGTCCGCTGCGCCATATTCCACTTCCAGGGCCTACTGAACACCCGGAAGTAACAAAGAAAGCGACCTTAGGGTCGCTTTTTTTGTGCCTGCGATTTCACCTTCAGCGCTCTTCCTCGCGCAACGTCAGCACTTCAAACCCGTCTTCAGTCACCGCCACCGTGTGTTCCCACTGTGCCGACAGGCAGTGGTCCCGGGTAATCACCGTCCAGCCATCTTTCAACGTGCGCGTGCCACGCCCACCCTGGTTGATCATTGGCTCGATGGTAAACACCATCCCCGGCTTCAGCTTCATGCCCATGCTGCGCTGGCCGATGTGCAGCACCTCCGGCCCTTCATGCATCTGCTGGCCGATACCATGCCCGCAATATTCACGCACCACGCTGTAGCCCGCGGCCTCGGCATGGGTTTGCACGGCATGGCCGATATCGCCCAGCGTGGCCCCTGGGCGTACCTGCTCGATGCCTTTCCACAGCGCGTCATAGGTGGTGTCGACCAGGCGCCGGGCCTCGTCGCTGACTGGCCCGATGCAGTACATCTTTGACGAGTCGGCGATGTAACCACCTTGCTCCAGCGTAATGTCGACGTTGATGATCGAGCCTTCTTTCAGCACCTCATCGACCTTGGGTATGCCGTGGCACACAACGTGGTCCACCGAGGTATTGAGTGAGTAGGGGAAACCATACTGCCCCTTGCTCGCTGGCCGCGACTTGAGTGTGTTGATGATGAACGCATCGGCGCGGTCGTTGATTTGCATCGTTGTGATGCCGGGGCGGATGAAGCTGTCGAGCTCGGCGAACACCTGCGCCAGCAGTTGGCCGGCGCGGCGCATCAGGTCGAGTTGGGCGGGGGTCTTGAGGATCACCTGGGACATAACGGGAGTGCAGTTGCTCATGCTGGAATTTGCCCCAGCATAGCGCCAGCGGATGTGAGGTTGCCACCGCATGGTGCGTAGCCTGTGCCGGCCCTTTCGCGGGCATGCCCGCTCCCACAGGTACAGCACCGGCCTCAGGCACAGCGATATCCCTGTGGGAGCGGGCGTGCCCGCGAAGAGGCCGGCACAGCTGGCCCATTAATTGCTGACTTACTCTTCATCCCGGGCCATCAACGTCGACAGCCCCCAAAACCCCACGACAAAGGCGCCGTGTTGCCCCGCTTGCTCAGCAAGCCCGGGGCAGCCGGCGCCTTTTGCATGCCTGAAACGGGAGCCCGCCCATGGCCAACAGCGAAGTACGCAGCGTCTGCCCCTATTGTGGCGTGGGCTGCGGCATCGTCATGAGCGTTGCCGATGGCAGG
The DNA here is from genome assembly GCF_044769185.1 of Pseudomonas sp. NPDC090592. Taxonomy (NCBI): domain Bacteria; kingdom Pseudomonadati; phylum Pseudomonadota; class Gammaproteobacteria; order Pseudomonadales; family Pseudomonadaceae; genus Pseudomonas; species Pseudomonas sp. NPDC090592. Next base: position 61,989 of record NZ_JBIVXJ010000026.1, on the reverse strand, counting down.
GTCAGCAAGGTCAGCGGTGACAAGCAACACCCCAGCAACTTCGGCCGCCTCTGCACCAAAGGCCTCACCGCACACCTGCCGCTGACCGCCGTCGGGCGCATGGAGGACGCCTATGTACGCCAGCTGCGTAACCAGCAGCCGGTGCGCACCGGCATCGACAAGGCCATCGCCGAAACTGCCACACGCTTGCGCGGCATCATCGACCAGCACGGCCCCGACGCGGTTGCGCTGTACGTGTCCGGGCAGATGTCGCTGGAGGCCCAGTACCTGGCCAACAAACTGGCCAAGGGCTTTATCCGCACGCGCCATATCGAGTCCAACTCGCGCCTGTGCATGGCCAGCGCAGGCAGTGGCTACAAGCTGTCGCTCGGTGCAGACGGCCCCCCCGGGAGCTATCAGGACTTCGAGCACGCCGATGTGTTCCTGGTCATCGGCGCCAACATGGCCGACTGTCACCCGATCCTGTTCCTGCGCCTGCTCGACCGGGTCAAGGCCGGCGCCAGGCTGATCGTCGTCGACCCACGCCGCAGTGCCACCGCCGACAAGGCCGACCTGTTCCTGCAGGTGCGCCCCGGCAGTGACATGGCCTTGCTTAACGGCCTGTTGCACCTGCTGCACCGCAACGGCCACACCAACCCCGCCTTCATTGCCCGCTACACCGAAGGTTGGGACGAACTGCCAGCCTTTCTCGACGACTACAACCCCGAGCGCGTGGCCGCCATCACCGGGCTGGCCGAGGCCGATATCATCAAGGCCGCCGAATGGATCGGCAGCGCCAGCAACTGGATGAGTTGCTGGACCATGGGCCTGAACCAGAGCATCCACGGCACCTGGCACAGCAATGCAATCTGCAACCTGCACCTGGCCACCGGCGCAATCTGCCGACCCGGTAGCGGGCCGTTTTCGCTGACCGGCCAACCCAATGCCATGGGTGGCCGCGAGATGGGCTACATGGGGCCCGGCCTGCCGGGCCAGCGCTCGGCCCTGGTGGAGGCTGACCGCGCCTTTGTCGAGCAGCAGTGGCAACTGGCATCGGGCAGCCTGCGCAGCGAAGGCGGCGAGGGTACGGTAGCGTTGTTCGAACAGATGAAAGCCGGTGAAGTGAAAGCCTGCTGGATCATCTGCAGCAACCCGGTGGCCAGTGTCGCCAACCGCCAGCAAGTGATCGACGGCCTGCATCAGGCCGAACTGGTGATTACCCAGGACGCCTTCCTCGACACCGAAACCAACCGCTACGCCGACATCCTGCTGCCTGCCGCGCTGTGGGCCGAAGGCGAGGGCGTGATGATCAACAGCGAACGCAACCTTACCTTGATGCCACGCGCCGTCGAAGCGCCAGGGCAGAGCCTGCCCGACTGGCAGATCATCGCCCGGGTAGCCTGCGCCATGGGTTATCGCGATGCCTTTGACTACCCCGATGCCGAGGCGGTGTATGAGGAAATCCGCCGCTTCCACAACCCTGCCACCGGCTACGATCTGCGTGGCATCGGCTATGCCCAACTGCGCCAGCATCCGCACCAGTGGCCTTGCGCGCCTGGCCGTGCCAGCGACCGCAGCCCCTTGCGCTACCTGAACGATGGCAGCAGCCAGGTGCTGTTCCACGATAGTGAGGGTGAGCGCCCGGCGCTGGCCTTTCCCACCGCCAGCGGCAAGGCCCGCTTCTTCGCCCGGCCCTGGTTGCCGGCACCCGAGTTGCCGGATCACGACTACCCCATGGTGTTGAACACCGGCCGTGTGCAGCACCAGTGGCACACCCTGACCAAGACCGGCAAGGTGCCGTCGTTGAACAAGCTGGAGCCCGGCCCCTTCGTCGAAATCCACCCCGAAGATGCCGCCCGGCTGGGCGTTGCTGAAAAAGACCAGGTGGCCATTCGCTCTCGTCGCGGCCGTGCCGTGCTGCCGGCACGCCTCAGCGACCGGGTCATGCCCGGCAACTGCTTTGCGCCGTTCCACTGGAACGACCTGGTCGGCGAGCAACTGGCAATCAATGCCGTTACCTGCGATGCGGTCGACCCGTTGTCGCTGCAGCCCGCCTTCAAACACTGCGCCGTGGCCCTGGAACGGGTTGCAGGCGAGCGTATCGAAGCCCTTGAACTGAACACTGCCATTGCGGAGCCAGCCCATATGCCGACTGCCACCCTGTCTCGTCTGCTTGGCCTGGACACCCTGCCAGCCCCGGTGCTGGCCGAGGAAGAGCGTCATTACCTGCAAGGTTTCCTGCTGGGCCTGGAGCAGAGCCGTGCCGATGGCCTGCCCAGCCTGCCGGCCAGTGCACCGTTGGCAGCCAGCCGCCGGTTGTTCGTCGACGGCTTGCTTGCCGGTCTGTTTGCCCAGCCCACGGTGTTACCCGCTGCGGCGTTGTCGGCACCACGGCATCAAGTGCTGTGGGCCTCGCAGACGGGTAACGGCGAGCTGTTGGCCCAGCGCTGTGCTGAACACTTGCGCGGTGCCGGCCTGGACGTGCAGCTCAGTTGCATGGAGGCGGTCAGCCCGCGCCAGCTACAAGGCGCCGCCAGCGTGCTGCTGATCGCCAGCACGTTTGGCGATGGCGACGCGCCCGACAGCGCCGGGGCATTCTGGCAGGCGTTGCAGGGCGAGGAGGGCGCCCACTGCGCCGAGCTGTCTTATGCCGTGCTGGCCCTGGGCGACTCCAGTTACGACCAGTTCTGCGGTTTTGGCCGCAAGCTCGACCAGCGCCTGGCCGAGCTGGGTGGGCGGCGCCTGTTGCAACGGGTGGACTGCGAGCCGGACTTCGACGAAGCCTTCGCCGGCTGGCTCGACGCTTTGCTGCCGTCGCTGGGCAGCGTCGCAGCGCCGCAGCCGGCAACTGAACCTGCGGCTGTGACGGCCTACAGCAAACAGCAACCCTGGGCCGCCAGCCTGCTGGAAAACCGCCTGCTCAACGGCCCCGGTGCCAGCAAGGAAACCCGCCAGATGGTCTTCGACCTGAGCGGTAGCGGCTTCACTTATGCCGCCGGTGATGCCTTGGGCGTGTGGCCGTGCAACTGCCCGGCCCTGGTCGAGGAACTGCTGGCGCTGATGCAGCTCGATGGTCAGGTCATGGTCGAGCTGAAGGGCCAGCCTGCCATGCCACTGGCCGAAGCCCTGCGCAGCCATCTGGAAATTGCCAAGGTCACCCCGCAACAACTTCAGGCATTCGCAGGCAATGCGCCCGATCTGCAGCGGCTGCTGCAACCCGAGTGCAAGGCCGAGCTGCAGGACTGGCTGTGGGGGCGGCAACTGGTCGATGTGCTGCGCGCCTTTCCCCAGCAGTTGCCACTGGCCAGTTGGCTGGCGTTGCTCAAACCGTTGCAGCCGCGTCTCTACTCGATCAGCTCCAGTCCGCTGGCGCATCCGCAGCAGGTGCATTTGACGGTGTCGACGGTGCGCTATGGCGAACGCAAGGGGGTGTGCTCAAGCTTCCTGGCCGACCGTGCGCAGGCGCTGAAGGTGGCGATCTTCCCGCAGGTTTCGAAGCATTTTCGCCTGCCGGAGGACGACAATGTGCCGGTGATCATGGTCGGCCCCGGTACCGGTATCGCCCCTTTCCGCGCCTTCCTCGAAGAGCGTGAGGCGCGCGGGGCGCAAGGCGGCAACTGGCTGTTCTTCGGTGAGCAGTACGCGGCCACCGACTTTTATTACCAAGAGCAGCTGGAAGCCTGGCAGAAAGCCGGGCACTTGCGCCTGGACACAGCGTTTTCGCGTGACCAGGCGGAGAAGATCTATGTGCAGCAGCGCATGATCGAGCAGGGCGCACAGCTGTGGCAATGGCTGCAGGCGGGGGCGTACTTCTATGTGTGTGGTGATGCGCAGCGCATGGCCAAGGATGTGGATGCGGCGTTGCGGGTGATCGTGGCCGAGCATGGCGGGATGGATGTAGCGGCGGCTGCGGCTTATGTCGACGATCTGGGCAAGGCCAGGCGTTATCGGCGGGATGTGTACTGAGTGCTCCAAGTTGGGGTGTTGTGCACTTTGAATGTGCATTGACAGTGCCGGCCTCTTCGCGGGCTCGCCCGCTCCCACAGGTACAGCGCAAACCTGGAAAACCGTGGAGATCCCTGTGGGAGCGGGCGTGCCCGCGAAGAGGCCAGCACAGGAAACAGGCTTGGCACACTCCCTGCTTTACCCCAGATACAACAAAGCCCACTGATCAATGGCGATCAACCCGGGCCCCCTACCGTGATGAATACAGGCAAAGGCGCCTGGAGCTTCGGCTCCAGGCGCTTTTTTTTTGATCGAGGATCGGCATATGAAGGCAACAGCGAGCAGCGGGCAACGAGAGCGCCTGGTCATCGTCGGCAACGGCATGGTCGGCCACCACTGTGTCGAGCAACTGGTCAGCCGTGGCGCCTTGCAGCGCTTCGAGGTGCGGGTGTTCGGCGAAGAGCGCCAGCGCGCCTACGACCGCGTGCACCTGTCCGAGTACTTCGGCGGCAGCTGTGCCGAAACCCTGGCCCTGTGCGAGCACGATTTCTACACCGCCAATGGCGTGCACCTGCACCTCGGTGAGGCCGTGCTGGCAATCGACCGCGAGCGCTGCGAGGTGGTTACCGCCGAAGGCCGTTATGGCTATGACCAATTGGTGCTGGCCACCGGTTCCTATCCCTTCGTGCCGCCGATCGAAGGCTCCAGCGGCAACGCCTGTCTGGTCTACCGCACGCTCGACGACCTCGACGGCATCCGCGCCGCCGCTGCCAGTGCCCGCCGTGGCGTGGTGGTTGGCGGTGGCCTGCTCGGCCTGGAGGCCGCCAACGCGCTCAAGTCGCTGGGCCTGGAAGCCCATGTGGTGGAGTTTGCCCCGCGCTTGATGCCGGTACAGCTGGACGGCGAGGGCGGTGCCGCGCTCAAGGCGCAGATCGAGGCGCTGGGCGTGGGTGTGCACCTGTCACGTGCCACCCAGTCGATCAGCGCGGGTGAAGGGTACCGCTACCGCATGAACTTCGACGGCGGTGAGCACCTGGAAACCGACCTGATCGTGTTCTCTGCCGGTATTCGCCCGCAGGATGCCCTGGGCCGAGCCTGTGGCCTGGACATCGCCACGCGTGGCGGGGTCGTGATCGACAACCATTGCCGCAGCAGCGACCCGCGCATCTTTGCCATTGGCGAGTGCGCTTCGTGGAACGGCAGCGTGTTCGGCCTGGTTGCCCCGGGCTACAGCATGGCGCGCAACCTGGCTGCGTTGCTGATGGGGGAGGCGGCAGTTGCGTTCACCGGCGCCGACATGTCGACCAAGCTCAAGTTGCTGGGCGTGGATGTCGGCTCGATTGGCGATGCCCATGGCGCCACGCCAGGTGCGCGCAGTTACCGCTTCATCGACGAAGCCAACAGCGCCTACCGCCGGCTGGTGGTGGATGCCAGCGGCAAGCATGTGCTCGGCGCGGTGCTGGTGGGTGACAACAGCTACTACGACACCCTGCTGCAATACGCCCAGAACGGCATTACCCTGCCGGCCGACCCGGCCGCGCTGATTCTGCCGCAAGGCGGTGGCGCGCCGGCCCTGGGCGCCGATGCACTGCCCGACAGCGCGACCATCTGCTCGTGCCACAACGTCAGCAAAGGCGCGGTTTGCGCTGCCATCGACAGCGGCTGCAGCGACCTGGCTGCGGTCAAGGGCTGCACCAAGGCCGCCACCGGTTGCGGAGGTTGCGCGGCGCTGCTGAAGCAGGTGTTCGAGCACGAACTGACCGCCCGTGGTGTTGCGGTAGACAAGAGCCTGTGCGAACACTTCGGTTACACCCGTCAGGAGCTGTACGGGCTGGTGCGCGTGGAAGGTATCCGCACCTTCAGCGAACTGCTCGAACGCCACGGCAAGGGCCACGTAGGCTGTGACATCTGCAAGCCGGCGGTCGGCAACATCCTCGCCTCGTGCTGGAACCAGCCGATCATGGACCCGGCGCTGGTGCCCCTGCAGGACACCAACGACACCTTCATGGCCAACATGCAGAAGAACGGCACCTACTCCGTGGTGCCACGCATACCGGGTGGTGAAATCACCCCCGACAAGCTCATCGTCATCGGCCAGGTGGCGAAGAAGTACGACCTGTATACCAAGATCACCGGGGGCCAGCGCATCGACCTGTTCGGCGCCCAGTTGCACGAACTGCCGCTGATCTGGGGCGAGCTGATCGAGGCTGGCTTCGAAACCGGCCACGCCTACGGCAAGTCGACCCGCACGGTAAAGTCGTGCGTCGGTAGCACCTGGTGCCGCTACGGTGTGCAGGACAGTGTCGGCATGGCCCTGCGCCTGGAGGACCGCTACAAGGGCCTGCGCAGCCCGCACAAGCTCAAGTTCGCGGTTTCGGGCTGCACCCGCGAATGTGCCGAGGCGCAGAGCAAGGACATTGGCGTGATCGCCACCGACAAGGGCTGGAACCTGTACGTGTGCGGCAACGGCGGCATGCGCCCACGGCATGCCGAGCTGTTCGCCACCGACCTGGACGACGAGACGCTGGTTCGCCTGATCGACCGCGTGCTGATGTTCTACATCCGCACGGCCGACAAGCTGCAACGTACCTCGGTGTGGCGCGAGAACCTGGAAGGTGGGCTGGACTACCTGAAGCAGGTGGTCATCGACGACAGCCTGGGCCTGGCTGGCGAGCTGGAAGCGCAGATGCAGCATGTGGTCGACCAGTATGAATGCGAATGGGCCAACGCCCTCAACGACCCGGAAAAACTCAAGCGCTTCCGCACCTTCGTCAACGACCGGCGTGCCGACCCGGACGTGCACTTTGTGCGCGAACGCGAACAACGCCGGCCTGCTGCACCGCTGCACCTGATCCCTACTGTCGAGGAGGCTGTGTGATGAACCTGTCCAATGCTGCTGTGAAGACCCGTGAGAACTGGCAGCCGGTATGCCAGGCGCAAGACCTGGTGGCCGATTCCGGTGTTGTGGTGTGGATGGACGGTGCCCAGGTGGCGCTGTTCTACCTGCCAGGGCAGGCCCAGCCGCTGTACGCGGTAGACAACCGCGACCCGCGTTCTGGCGCCAACATCATTGGCCGCGGGCTGGTGGGCAGTGTACAGGGCGAGCTGGTGGTGGCGGCGCCGCTGTACAAGCAGCATTTCAGCTTGCAGAGCGGGGCGTGCCTGGAGGATGCCGGGCAGCGGTTGCGGGTGTGGCCGGTGCGGTTGAATGGTGAGGCTGTGGAGTTGGCAGTCGCCTGACATTCATCTGCTGCCTGTACCGGCCCTTTCGCGGGCGCGCCCGCTCCCACAGGAACCGCACAGACCTCGAACCCTGCGCCGTACCTGTGGGAGCGGGCAAGCCCGCGAAGAGGCCGGCACAGGCGGCTCAGATCACCAACCCCTGCGGCGTGCGCCCGGCAAACACATCCACCAGGCTGGCCACTACCATCTCGCCCATGCGCGTACGCGTCTGCACCGTTGCACTGGCCCGATGGGGCTGCAGCACCACATCCTCACGCTCGAACAGTGCCTCTGGTGCACGCGGTTCATCGGCAAACACATCCAGCGCCGCGCCTGCGATCTCGTTGGCCTGCAGTGCCGCGATCAGCGCTGGCTCATCCACCAGCTTGCCGCGCGCGATGTTGATCAGATACCCCTCGGCGCCCAACGCTCGCAGCACCTCACGATTGATCAGCGCCTCGCCCTTGTCCGCCGCTGCCGCGAGGATCAGTGCATCGCTGTCTTTGGCCAGCTGCAGCAGGTCTGCCTCGAACCCGTAGGGCACATCCAGCGCCTGCAGATCGGTGTAGCGAATCGGGCAACCAAACGCCGCCGCCCGCTGCGCCACCGCGCGACCCACCCGGCCCATGCCGACAATGCCCACGCGCATGCCCGACACCTGCCGAGCCAGAGGCAACGGTGCCAACGGCGTGGCACTGGTGGCCCAATGCCCGGCGCGGACGAAGCGGTCACCGGTGCATATCCCCCGGCACAAGCCAATCAACAGGCCCATGGCGAGATCGGCGACGTCCTCGGTGAGGGCGCCGATGGTTGCCGTCACCTGAATGCCGCGGTCGCGGGCGTAGGCCAGGTCTACCGCGTCGGTACCGACGCCATTCACCGCGATCACCTTGAGGTTGGGCAGGCGTGCCATCAGCGCCTGGCTGATGCCGGTGTGGCCGCCGGTGATCACGCCGCGAATGTTGCCGGCGTGCTGGCTGACATAGGCATCCTTGTCGGCCTGTTCGTAGTAGCGGTGAACGGTGAACAACTGCTCCAGGCGCTCACGGATTTGCGGGATGAGTATCGGGCTGAGTTGCAGGACTTCTGGTTTCATGGGGCACTCCATCAGTAACAGGTCAGCCACGGCCAACGAACGGCATGTTGCTGGCCATCACGGTCATGTTCAGTACGTTGGCGTCCAGCGGTAGCGCGGCGATGTAGCGCACCGCGTCGGCCACATGGCGCACGTCGAGCATCGGTTCGGCCGCAATTTCGCCATTGGCCTGGCGCACGCCACGGGTCATCCGCTCGGAAAGCTCGGTCAGGGCATTGCCGATGTCCACCTGGCTGCAGACGATGTTGTAAGGCCGCCCATCCAGCGCCAGGGCTTTGGTCAGGCCCAGCACAGCATGTTTGCTGGCGGTGTAGGGCGCCGTGAACGGGCGCGGGGTGTGTGCCGAGATCGAGCCGTTGTTGATGATCCGCCCGCCTTGCGGCTGTTGGCGTCGCATCAGGCCGAAAGCGGCGCGGGCGCAGAGAAACACACCATCGACGTTGGTGGCGATCACGTTGCGCCAGTTCTCCAGCGGCAGTTCGTCGACCGGCACGGCGGGGGCGTTGATGCCGGCATTGTTGAAGATGATGTCGAGGTGGCCGTGTACCTCCTCGATGGTGGCAAACAGCTGCGCGACGCTGTGTTCGTCGCGTACGTCAGTGGCTACGGCCAGGGCTTCACCGCCCGCTGCCTGTGCCTGTTCGACCACTGCTTGCAGCGGCTCCAGACGGCGCCCGGCAAGGACCAGGCTGAAGCCGTCTTCCAGCAGGGCGAGGGCAACGGCGCGGCCGATGCCACTGCCTGCGCCGGTGACCAAGGCGATTTTCTTGTTCTGGTTCATCTCGTTACTCCAAGGGGATCAGGCAGCGTTGGCGGCTTGTGCGGCAGGCCTGGGGCCGACGCGCAGGTGCATTTCGCCGATACCATCGATGCCGGCGTGAAGGGTGTCGCCCGGGTTCAGCGGCGCCACGCCGGGCGGGCTGCCGGTCATGATCAGGTCGCCCGGGCGCAGCGGCAGCTGGCGTGACAGCCGGCTGATGATTTCGGCCAATGCCCAGGTCTGCTGGCTCAGGTGTGCACGCTGGCGCTCCTGGCCATTGACCTGCAGCCACAACGCCGCATCCAGCGGCCATGCGCATTCGCTGGCGGGAACGATGGCGGTCATCGGTGCCGATGCTTCGAATACCTTGGCGCCTTCCCACGGCAGCCCTTCGGCCTTGGCCTTGCGCTGGTGATCGCGGCGGGTCAGGTCAAGCCCGGCGGCAAAGCCGAATACGTGCTCCAGGGCCTGTTCCGGGGCAATGTCGGCACCGCCCTTGGCGATGGCCGCGACCAGTTCGATCTCGTGGCAGAACTCGTCGGTCTGCGGCGGGAAGGGCAGTTCGCCCGTTGCCTCGACCACGTTGCTTGCCGGCTTCATGAAGAACACCGGCTCGCAGGGGGCAGGGCCGTAGGTTTCAGGCCAGGGATAATTGCGGCCCAGGCAGAACACGCGGCCAACCGGGAAGCGCGTGTCGCTGCCGCGGATGGGCAGGCTGACGACGGCCGGTGGGCTGAACAGGTAACTCATGGGGTGACTCCTTCGTGCTGGAGTGGCCAGCCTAGCCAGTGGCTGGCCGGCAAAGTTGGACGAAAGCGGGGTTGGTTTGGACTATTCAAGCAACCTGTACCGGCCCTTTCGCGGCTAAAGCCGCTCCCACAGGAGCAGTGCCAAACCTGAGCGCAGCGCTGTACCTGTGGGAGCGGGCGTGCCCGCGAAGAGGCCAGTACTGACCACGCATTTCTCGAATCAGGCCGCAGTCTTCAACTCAATGCGGTACAGCTTGCCGAGCAGTAGCGAGTAAGACAGGGTGCCCATCAGGGCCACGCCCCCGATGAACCAGAACGCCATGGCGAACGAGCCACTGGCATGCACGATTGCGCCAATCACGATCGGCGTGACGATGCCGCCGATGTTTGCTGCCAGGCTGGTGACCCCGCCGGTCAGGCCGATCAATTGCCTGGGCGCTACTTCCGAGACCGCAGCCCACGAAGACGAGGCGATGCCCTGGGCAAAGAACGCCAGGGTGAGAATGGCGATGCACAGCACGTTGGAGTCGGTGAAGTTCACCAGCACGATCGACATGCCCAGCATCGAGCCCACCACCAGCGGCAGCTTGCGTGCAAACGACAGCGAGTAGCCCTTGCGGATAAGCAGGTCAGAGACGATGCCCGCCAGCAGGATGCCGACCGTTGCGCCAATGAACGGCATCACGGCGAAGATGCCGACCTTGATCAAGGTGAGCTGGCGTTCTTCGATCAGGTAAGTGGGGAACCAGGTGAGGAAGAAGTACAGCGCCGAGGTGCTGGCGAACTTGCCCAGGCAGATGGCCCATACCTGGCGGTAGCGGAACAGTTCGGCGACCTGGCGCCAGTCGAAACGGGTACGTTCCTGGCTGCTTTTGACCAGGCCACCGCCGCTCTCGATATAGGCCAGTTCTTCCTTGCTGACCTTCTTGCAGTTCAGCGGGTCACGGTAAAGGAACAGCCACACCACGCCGAACAGGATGCCGACCACGCCGGTGCTGTAGAACACATGCCGCCAGTCGTAGGTGGTTGCAAGCCACAGCAGGGCGCCGGTGAACAGTGCAGTGCCCAGGTATTGGCCGCACACGTAGATGCTGCTGGCCATGCCGCGTTCACGCGCCGGGAACCATACCGTCACCGCACGGCTGTTGGCGGGGAAGGCCGGGGCCTCCATGGCACCGACGGCAAGGCGCAGACCGAACAGCGAGGTAAAGCCACTGGCCAGGCCCTGAGCCACGGTAACCGCCGACCAGCTGATCAGCGACACGCCATAGGTCAGGCGCGAGCCGAAGCGGTCGGCGATGAAGCCGGCCGGTACCAGCGCCAGGGCGTAGGTCCAGGCAAAGGCAGAAAAAATCAGCCCCATCTCCACTTTGTCCAGGCCCAGGTCCTTGGCCATGAAGGGGGCGGCGATCGAGATATTCACCCGGTCGACGTAGTTGATGATGGTCGCCACCAGCAGCAGCGACAGCATGAACCAGCGGCGCCGGGTGGGCAGGCGCTGGGCAGGGGCCGCGTCCAGCGCGTACGACGACGCTGCGCGGGGGGTAGGCGTGCTCGACATGAGTCGACCTCGTTTGTTGTTGTTGGTTGAGGTTGGGCTGCAGTCCCGTGACTAGGGTGGTCGTACAACGTCTTGAATGCAATGCGGGGGTTAGACCGTTTTTGCGCTGGATGGAGGGGGATGTGTGCGCTGTCCAAAAAAACTCAGGCACAGGGTTTTGTCGCGACTATTTGCTGTGTGTCGCGTTTTTAGCGGGCTGCGACGAATTGCGGTTGCGTCTGTTTTTGTAGTCGCGTTTAAATTAAGACATCGTACAACTAGCTGTCTGTTTACCGGAGTTTGCCATGCCACCAAAGCGCGAGGTCCCGACCTACGTCATGCAGCAGCGCAGCGAGCTGATGGACTTTCACATCCGCGACCGGCGTGGGCGCCCGGCCGAAACCGCACCGCACCGGCATGAGTACTTCCAGGTCCAGGTCAACCTGGGCGGGGACACGGTGCAGCACATCGGCAGCGTGCAACGCCCTTTCAAGCGCAACACGCTGGCCTTTATCCTGCCGCACCGGGTGCATGTGATCCCGCATCCGGCCGACAGCGATTTCGTGGTGATCAATTTTTCCCAGACATTCCTGTTGCCACACCTGGATTGCGACCCGATGGACCTCGAAGAAGTCTCGATCCTGCAAGCCCCGGAGCTGTCACCGTTCCGCTTTCAGGAGCACCTGGATTTCTGCCTGGTAGACGCCGATTTCGCCGAGGTGGTGCAACTGCTCGAGCGCATGCGTGCACTGGACGCCAACCGCCGCTTCGGCAGCCGCGAAGTGCTCAAGGGCCTGTTGTTGCAACTGATTGGCCAGGTGTGCGGGCTGTATGCCGAACCGTTGCGCATCCTGGCAGAAGGCAACGCAGCGCAACTGAGCCGCCGGGCCGCGTTGAACCGCATGAGCGAGTACTTGCGCCGGCACATCGACGACCCCGACCTGAACTTGCAGAAAGTGGCCGCCGCCACCTACCTGTCGCCCACTTACCTGACCCACTGGCTGCGCAAGGAAATCGGCAAGACGTTCAGTGAGCTGGTGCTGGAGCGACGCATGCATACCGCACGCAACTACCTGCTCAATGGCAGCCGGCCGATAGGTGAGGTGGCGCGTTTGTGCGGGTTTGCCGACGAGGCTTATTTCTCGCGGCGCTTTCGTCAGATTCACGGCCTGCCGCCAGGGCAGTTCCGTCGTCAGCAACGCGACCCGGATACGCCGCAGGTAGCGATGCGTTAAGCTTGGCGCATGAATCTCGACACCCGCATCAAGTACCGCCACCTGCTGTGCTTCCTGGAGATTGCCCGGCAGGGCAGCCTGGCCAGGGCTGCCGATGTGCTTGCCATCAGCCAGCCGGCCATTTCCAAAACCCTCAAGGAACTCGAAGACCTGCTGGAAACGCGCCTGTTCGCCCGTAGCCGCCAGGGCGTCGAGTTGACCCCGGCCGGCACGCGCTTCATGCGCTATGCCGGGCCCAGCGTGCAGGCCCTGCGCGATGGCGTCAGCAGCTTGCGCGGTGAGGCGCGGGCGCCGTCGCAGGTGCGCATAGGTGTGCTGTCGACGGTCGAAGGCCTGCTGATGCCCGAGGTGCTGTGCCGCCTGCACCAGCGCCATGAAGCGCTGGTGATCAGTGTGGTCACCGGCATCAGCGCGCAGCTGCTTGGCCAACTGCGCCTGGGCGAATTGGAGCTGGTGGTCGGTCGAATGACCGACAGCCCGCAGATCCAGGGCCTGTCGTTCGAGCATTTGTACAGCGAGTCGATGAGCCTGGTGGTGCGCCCCGGCCACCCGCTGCTGGCCGCCAAGCCGGTCGAGCGGGCCCGGGTGGGCCGTTACCCGTTGGTGTTGCCACCGGCAGGCACCACCATCCGCCAGCATGCCGACAGCCTGTTCGTGCAATGCGGCATCCAGATGCCAGCGCAGCGCCTGGAGACCCTGTCGCTGGCGTTGAGCCGGCGCTACCTGCTAGGCAGCGATGCGCTGTGGGTGGCGCCCCGCGATGCGGTGCTGCTCGACTTGCGCCGTGGCGAATTGGTCGAGCTCGACCTGGGCGTGCGCGAGCCGGGCGGCTCGGTCGGTATCTGTCGCAATGCGGCTTTGCCGCAGAGCCTGCCGGGGCAGTGGGTGTGCGAGGTACTGCGCGAGGTGGCGGGGCAGTACCGTGAGGGTCATTACCCTTGACCGGCTGGCCGTTCAGAAGGCAACGAAATAAATCCCCCGCGAAAACGGGCAAAAGCGGCACAACGGGTCAATACTGGCCACTGGCTCTAAACGCTGGGATGAATATCCGTTTAAGTACTGAACTTACTTACCAAAACCTGCTCTTATGCCGGTAGCCATGGGTTGGGGACGCCTGATAAGCTCGCGGCTTCTACCCTGATTGCCCTTATGGCGCATGAACAAGGAAATTACATGAAACAGCATCGTTTGGCGGCTGCGGTTGCCCTGGTTGGCCTGGTACTGGCTGGCTGTGATCAACAGGCCAGCAGCCCCGAGCTGAAGACTCCGTCGCAGAAAGCCTCCTACGGCATCGGCCTGAACATGGGCAAGAGCCTGGCTCAGGAAGGCATGGAAGACCTTGATTCCAAAGCCGTTGCCCTCGGCATCGAAGACGCCGTTGGTAAAAAGGAACAGCGCATCAAGGACGAAGAGCTGGTAGAGGCCTTTACTGCGCTGCAGAAGCGTGCCGAAGAACGCCTGGCCAAGGCCAGCGAAGAAGCCGCCTCCGCCGGCAAGAAGTTCCTCGAAGAAAACGCCAAGAAGCCAGGCGTGGTCACCACTGCCTCGGGCCTGCAGTACGAAGTGGTGAAGAAGGCCGACGGCCCGCAGCCCAAGCCAACCGACGTGGTCACTGTCCACTACGAAGGCAAGCTGATCGATGGCAAGGTGTTCGACAGCTCCGTCGAGCGCGGCAGCCCGATCGACCTGCCGGTCAGCGGCGTGATCCCGGGTTGGGTCGAAGGCCTGCAGCTGATGCACGTTGGCGAGAAGTACAAGTTGTTCATCCCGGCTGAACTGGCCTATGGCGCACAGAGCCCAAGCCCGCTGATCCCGGCCAACTCGGTGCTGGTGTTCGATCTGGAACTGATCGCCATCAAGGATCCGGCCCAGCTGCAAGGCGCCGAGCCGGAAGCCGAAGCCCCGGCCGAAGCACCTGCTGAAGCGCCTGCCAAGTAACACTGGCTGGTACCTGCAAAACGCCCCGTCCTGAACGGGGCGTTTTCATTTGTGGCGATTGGACGAACCTGATACAGCTGATACTGTCCGAGGAAATGCAGCGTACAGGTGCAGGATGATTCTGGCGCAAATCGTTTGCGGCCAGGTACCCTCGGCTTGAAACGGCTGTGTAAAAAACGCCCGATCTGACTGAGGCCCTTGCCTGGCAGGCACCGGAGGTCAGAAATGTGGCCCTGTTCACAAGGTTATCCACAATAAATGTGGATAACCTTTTCCGCCTGGAGGCTCCATGAGCGCACCTTGGAATTTTGCCCGCTTCCTGCCCCTGGCCGAGCGCTTGCTCAGCCGTGGTCGGCTGCCGGCCCTGTTGTTTGCAGTGGCGCGCAAAGGCCCGCGTATCGGCCAACTGCGCGAGGATGTGAAACTGCTGCAGTCGCTGTGTCTGGCGTGGTGGCGCGGCGAATACCGCGCCATCAGCCCCAAGGCCCTGGTTACCATCGTGGCCGGCCTGTTGTATTTCGTCAGCCCGATCGATGCCATCCCAGACTGGTTGCTGGGCGTGGGCTTTCTTGATGACATTGCGGTACTTGGCTGGGTGCTGAAGACCGTGGCCGACGAACTGGCACGCTTCAAGGCCTGGCGCGACAGCCAGGCGCCAGAGCGGCTACGGGTGGTCGAGCGCCTGCCTGCCAGCCAGCAAGCGCTGCAGCTGGAGCGTAATACCCATTGAAAACAGCCTGAACTGCAGCTCAACCGGACAGACCCCGGAGTTGGTAATATAATTGGCATAAGGGTTATGCCTACGGATTACATGCTGTAATCCTTTTTAAAGGGGTTTGTAATGGGTATTCAGGTCATCAGCCGGGACGGTCAACCCGAGTACGCAGTCGTTCCCTGGGAGCAGTACCAGGCACTGCTCAAGGCCGCAGGGCAGGCGCCTGCCGAGGCAGTTGTCAGCGAACAGGCCGACGCCGTGGCGCCGTTACCGGCGTTCAGTGAAGTTGCACAGATTCGCCAGGCCAAGGGCATTGCGCCTGAGCAACTGGCGCGCAATGTCGGGGTGAGCCCGGCTTACCTGGCCATGATCGAGTCAGGCGAGCGCCAGCCGGATGCCGCCATCCGCCGCGCCCTGGCCTGGCACCTGGGGGTGGCTGGCTGGAGCGAGCCATCATGAGCCAGGTCAGGATCAGCCGTCAGCATTGGGATAACCTGCTGGGCGAGCTTGACCTGGCCCGTCGTCAACGTCACTTGCTGACCTACCGAGCGCTGATCGAGCGTTTGCAGCTACCCAGCCCGGCCATGCAGACGCTGACCGCCGCGCTGGAGTACCTGGCAGTGCTGGATGCCCGTGCCGAGCAGCCGCTGCGCAGCTCGCTGGTGATCAGCCAAGGCGCCAGCCGCTTGCCGCGTACCGGCTTTTTTGAATGTGTCGAACGGCTGGGGCGGTTCGCCGGGCCGGTGGATGGCATGGAGGCAGCGTCATGGCATGCTTCCGAGGTGGTTCGGGTGTTTGAGTACAGCTACCCCGAAACAGCCTGATTTGTTGCCTGTCCCTGCCTCTTCGCGGGTAAACCCGCTCCCACAGGTATCTCACCGTTCTCAAGTCTGGTGGAGTACCTGTGGGAGCGGGCTTGCCCGCGAAGAGGCAGGGACAGGCAACATATTCCTGTGGATCAATCCACAAGTCCTGCCTTCAGCGTCCACCACCTCCAACGCCTCCAGATGCTGATGCCGCCCAAACAGCTCCAGCAACTGCCCGATGGTGGCATTCAACCGCACAGTCGGTTGCTCGGCCTGTGGCATGCTTGTCAGCACCGGTAGCTCGCGCACCCCCAACTCCTGCGGCCGCCCCAGCAAGTAGCCTTGCACCAGGTCCACCCCCATCTCCCTCAGCACCACCAGTTCCTCTACCAACTCGATCCCTTCGGCAATCACCTGCGCCTTCGACGCCCGGGCAATCTGCAGTATAGAACCCACGAACTCGCGCTTGAGCGGGTCGCGGTGAATACCGTCGATGAAGTGCCGATCGATTTTCACGTATTCGGGGCGTAGTTCCGACCACAGGCGCAAGCTGGAATAACCCGCCCCCAAGTCATCGATGGCAATCGAAAAGCCCATGTCGCGATAGTGGTGCAGGGCGTTTGACAGCAGCTGGAAGTCGTCGGTGGGGGTGTGTTCGGTCAGCTCGATCACCACCCGGCTGGGCGGCAGGCCGACCTGTTCGAGCAGTTTCAGGGTCTGGCCGGAGGGGTAGTGGGGCTCCAGCAGCGATTCAGGCGAGATGTTGAGAAACAGCTTGCCCTGCAACTGCTGCTCGCTGAAGCGCCGGCAGGCGCTTTCCCGGCAGGCGGCTTCCAGTTCGGTCAGGCGGCCGGCCTGGCGGGCGATGGTAAACAGGTTCAGTGGCGCGTGCAGCGGGCTGTTGGACGGGCCACGGCTCAGCGCCTCATGGCCGAACACCCGTTGCTCGCTCAGGCACATGATCGGCTGGAACAGACTGTGAATGCTACGTTGAGCCAGAATGGCACTCAATGCGCTGAGCTGTTCGGCAACGGTCATGACGTATTCCTGAAAATGAAAGGGCCGGGCATCTGCATGCCCGGCCCCTTTATTTCACGACAGTGCGATGACTGTTTGATGACAGGTCACATTATTCTGCCATCACTGGCGCAACCCGTTACTTCTTGGCCACCTTGGTGCTGGCGCTGAGGTAGTCGATCAGGATGCGACCGGTTTCGGACAGGTAGGCGTCGTCTTCCGGCTTGGTGTTTTCATCCTCGGCCGGCAGTGCGTCTTCGTCTTCTTTCTTCAGCTCTTTGAGCGGCTCTTCACCCTTGGCCTTGCGGCGGATGTTTTCCAGGGCCAGTTGCTTGGCCTCGATATCATCATGGCGTGCGCGGCGCTCCTGCTCGTTGAGGCTGACGGTTTTTTCATTCATCAGCTTCTGGGTCAGGGCCAGGCGGTCGCGAATGTAGGTGAACTCCGCATCCTTGTCGCTGCGCGCTTCATGCTGTGCCTTGAGCTGGGCCAGGAACGGCTTGAACGGGTCCGCCGCAGGCTTGACCACCGGGCGGATGGTGTCCCACGGCATGGCCTCGGGCAGGGCGCTCTCGCCGATTTCCTTGGTATCGATGATCGACGGGTAGTCGATGTCCGGCAGCACGCCCTGGTGCTGGGTGCTCTGCCCGGAAACCCGGTAGAACTTGGCCAGGGTCAGCTTCAGTTCGCCATGGTTGAGTGGCTGGATGGTCTGCACGGTGCCTTTGCCGAAGGTCTGGCCACCGATGATCAGCGCGCGGTGGTAGTCCTGCATGGCACCGGCGAAAATCTCCGAAGCCGAGGCAGACAGGCGGTTCACCAGCAGCGCCAGCGGGCCTTTGTAGAAGGCACCCGGGTTTTCGTCTTCCAGCACGTCGACGCGGCCGTCGCTGTTGCGTACCAGCACGGTCGGGCCTTTCTCGATGAACAGGCTGGTCAGCTCGGTGGCTTCCTGCAGCGAGCCGCCGCCGTTGTTGCGCAGGTCGATGACCACGCCGTCGACTTTTTCTTTCTGCAACTCGGTGAGCAGTTTTTTCACGTCACGCGTGGTGCTCTTGTACTCCGGGTCACCGGCGCGATACGCCTTGAAGTCCAGGTAGAAAGCAGGGATCTCGATGATGCCCAGCTTGTAGTCACGCCCGTCCTGTTTCAGCTTCAGCACCGATTTCTTGGCGGCCTGTTCTTCAAGCTTCACCGCTTCACGGGTGATCGACACGATCTTGCTGGTCTGGTCGCTAGGCGCATTGCTTGCCGGGATGATTTCCAGGCGCACCACCGACCCTTTCGGGCCGCGGATCAGCTTGACCACCTCGTCCAGGCGCCAGCCGACCACGTCGACCATTTCCTTGTTGCCCTGGGCCACGCCGATGATCTTGTCGGCCGGGGCCACCTGCTTGGTCTTGGCTGCCGGGCCTGCCGGCACCAGGCGCACGATCTTGACTTGGTCGTTGTCGCTCTGCAGCACCGCACCGATGCCTTCGAGCGACAGGCTCATGTTGATGTCGAAGTTCTCGGCGTTGTCCGGCGACAGGTAGTTGGTGTGCGGGTCGTAGGACTGGGCGAAGGTGTTGATGTAGGCCTGGAAGATATCTTCGGCACGGGTCTGGTCCAGGCGCGCCAGTTGGTTCTTGTAGCGCTTGGTCAGGGTTTCCTGGATCTGCTTGGGCTCTTTGCCGGCGATTTTCTGGCGCAGCACTTCGTCCTTGACGCGCTTGCGCCACAAGTCGTCGAGCTCGGCCTGGTCCTTCATCCACGGTGCGTCCTTGCGGTCGATCAGCAAGGTCTCCCTGGTGGTGAAGTCGATCTTGTCCACGCCCTTGTTCAGCTCGGCCAGGGCGAAGTCCAGGCGTTGCTTGACGCGGTCGAGGTAGCGTTTGTAGATGGTGAAGCCCGGGTCCAGGTTACCGCTCTTGAGGAAATCGTCGAATTGCGTTTTCCACTTGTCGAACTCGGCAATGTCGGCGGCGGTGAAGTAGCTGCGTGCCGGGTCCAGCAGCTTGATGTAGCTGTCGTAGATGATGACCGAACGGGCATCGTCCAGCGGCGGCTTGCTGTAGTGGTGGCGTTTGAGCAATTCCACCACGTTGAGGCTGGCGACGATCTCGTCGCGGTCCGGCTGCAGGCTGTCCCACTTGTTGGCGGCCGCCGCATTGCCGCCGAGCGTGAGGCTACCCAGGCCGATCATGACGGCGAGGGCGGTGCTTGGGAGGAAATGCTTCATGCTGATTCGACGTGGGGGCAATTGATCACGCATAGTAGGCCGTCTTTTCCGTTGCCGGTTCCATGGAGCCGGGCAAATACTGCAAAAAGCCTGAGGTAAGCAACCTCAGGCCCAGTCATGATTCAACTATGGAGGCACTGTGAAGGCATTGCAAGGCGTTGACGGACATGTGGAGTGGGTTGAGGCCGAGCGCCCGGCCTGTGACGCGGGCCAAGTGCGCATTCGCGTGGCTGCTGCGGGCCTGAACCGCGCCGATCTGTTGCAGATGAAAGGTTTGTACCCGCCACCGCCAGGTGCCAGCCCGTACATGGGCCTGGAGTGCGCCGGGGTGGTTGAAGAAGTCGGCCCCGGGGCCGACTGGCGCGTGGGTGACCGCGTTTGCGCGCTGCTGGCCAGCGGCGCCATGGCTGAGGAAGTGGTGGTCGATGCGCGCCACGTGCTGCCGGTGCCTGAGGGGCTGAGCCTGCACGAAGCAGCCGCGTTGCCGGAGGTGTATGCCACCGCCTGGTTGAACATCTTCCAGCTGGGTGCCTTGAAGGCTGGCGAGAAGGTGCTGGTGCATGCCGGCGCCAGTGGCGTGGGTTCGGCCGCCATCCAGCTGTGCAAGGCGTTTGGCAGCCCGGTGTGGGTCAGTGTCGGTTCGCCGGATCGCCTGGCCTACTGTGAGGCGCTGGGCGCTGCGGGTGGCGTGGTACGTAACGAGAACCTGGATGCACTGGAAGGTCATGGCCCGTTCGACGTCATTCTTGATCCGGTGGGTGCCAGCTACGGCGAACTCAACCTCAAGCTGCTGGCCCGCGACGGGCGCTGGGTAATCATCGGCCTGATGGGCGGGCGCAAGTTCGAGCTGGACCTGGCCCAGGTGCTGGGCAAGCGCCTGGAGATTACCGGCTCCACGCTGCGCAACCGCGATGACGGCTTCAAGGCCGAGCTGCTGCGTGAGCTGCAACAGCAGGTGTGGCCACTGTTTGCCGAAGGGCGCTTGTCGCCGCAGCTGGTGGATACTTATCCTGTGGAGTTTGCCCAGGCGGCGTATGCCGAACTGGAGAGCAACCAGGTATCGGGCAAGCTGGTGATGGTGATCGACCCAAGCCTGGTGTAAGCAGGCCAGCCCTCTTCGCGGGCACGCCCGCTCCCACAGGGATCTGAACCGTACCCTGTGGGAGCGGGCGTGCCCGCGAAGAAGCCCACACAAATGTTCAGGACCAGCTCAGAACCGGCCAGCCATTCTTCTCGGCATGCTCACGCAATACTGCATCCGGGTTCACCACATGCGGGTGATCCACCTTCAGCAACAGCGGCAAGTCATTACGCGAATCGGAATAGAAACTCGCCCCCTCCAGGTTCTCCTGCTCCTGGTCCAGCCACTCCAGCAGCCGGGTGATCTTGCCCTCGCGATACGTCAGCACCCCGTGGGTCTTGCCGGTATACACCCCGTTCACCGCTTCCAGCTCGATGGCCAGGTACTCATCCACCCCCAGCCGCGCCGCAATCGGCCCGACCAGGTGGGTGCCCGAAGCGGAAATGATCAGGATACGGTCCCCGCGCTTGCGGTGTTCGGCAATGCAGCGGCAGGCATCGCCAAAGATGATCGGTTCGATCACGTCCTCGACCCACGGCTCGACCAGGTGTTCGACTTCTTCCAGGGTGCGCCCGGCAATCGGCTCCAGGCTGAAGGCCATGTAGTCCTCCATCTGCAGGTGGCCCTTGCCGTAGGCCTCCATCAGTTCATGGTCGCGGCGCAGGAATTCCTTGCCGTCGACCCAGCCCAGCCGGGCCATTTGCTCGCTCCACAGCGACGCACAGTCGCCGTGGATCAGGGTTTCGTCCAGATCGAAAATTGCCAGTGCCATTGTGTTGAATCTCCTTAGGCCACTTCCCGCAGCGCCGTGGGGTCGATCGACAAGCTTACCCGTTTTCCGTCGGCGTGCAGGTCGGCCGGCGAGCGGTTGAGCACGTCGACCACCAATTCCACCTCGCGTACTTTTACCCGGTAGCGAATCACATTGCCCAGCAGGCTGTGGCTGCGCACTTCTGCATCCAGTTCGCCATTGACGCCCAGGGTAATCGACTCCGGGCGGATGGCCAGGCGGCTGGCCACCGGGCGTTGCAGCAGGCGGCTGGCGCTGTCGGCGTCGAGCAGGTTGTAGTTGCCGATGAAGCCGGCGGCAAACAGGTCCACCGGCGCGGTATAAAGGGTTTCGGCATCGCCGCTCTGCACGATGCGCCCCTGGTTCATCAGGAAGATGCGGTCCGACATCGTCAGCGCTTCTTCCTGGTCGTGGGTGACAAAGATGGTGGTCAACCCCAGCTCACGCTGGATCGCCCGAATCTGCTCGCGCAGGTGCTTGCGGATACGTGCATCCAGTGCCGACAGTGGCTCGTCCAGCAGCAACAGGCGCGGGCGGGTAACCAGCGAGCGGGCCAGGGCCACGCGCTGGCACTGGCCGCCGGACAACTGGTGCGGGTAGCGCCCGGCGAACGTGCCCAGCTCCACCAGGTCCAGCGCTTCGCGTACTCGCAGCTGGCTTTCATCGGCCTTGACCTTCTGCATGCGCAGGCCAAAGGCCACGTTCTGTTCCACGGTCATGTTGGGGAACAGCGCGTAGCTCTGGAACACCATGCCGATGCCACGCTTTTGCGGGCTCACGGGCACGATGTCGTGGCCGTCGAGGAGGATCTGCCCGCTGTCTACCGGGGTCAGCCCGGCGATGCAGCGTAGCAGGGTGGACTTGCCGCAACCGGACGGGCCAAGCAGGGTAACGAACTCGCCACGTTCGATGTGGCAGTCGATGTTCTCGAACACCGGGCTGCCGGCGTAGCTTTTCTGCAGTTTCTGTACGCTGACGAAGCTCATGTCAGGTCTTGTCCTTGTTCAGGCGGTTGGCGACCCAGGTCAGTACCAGCACGAAGGCAAAATAGGAGATCACCAGCGCGCTATTGAAGTGCCCGCTGCTGTTGCGCATGTTGTTCAGGTACACCTGCAGGGTTTCGTAGCGGGTACCGACCAGCAGGTTGGCGAATACGAACTCGCCGAACAGGAACGAGAACGACAGCAGCAGCGCCACCATCAGGCCTTTGCGCAGGTTCGGCAGCACCACCAGCAGCGCGGCTTGCCAGGTGCTGGCGCCGAGCAGTTGGGCGGCATCCATCAGGTCGCGCAGGTTGATGGCTTGCAGGTTGTTGGTAATGGCGCGGTACATGAACGGCAAGGCGATGGTGAAGTAGCAGCCGATCAGGATCCACGGCGTGCCGACCATGGCCATCGGGCCGCTGCCGTACAGTTGCAACAGCCCCACCGAGGACACCACTGGCGGCACCGCGAACGGCAGCAGGATAAGGATGTTCATCAGCGCGTCGAGCCGCGGGAAGTGGTAATGCACCACGAACAGCAGCGGCAGTATCAGCACCACCGACAGCAGCAGCGCACCCACGCACACCAGCAGCGACTGGCCGAAGGCCGCCAGGAAGCGTGGCTCGCTCCACAGCGCCACGTACCATTTCAGGGTCAGCCCGCTGGGCAGCAGGCTGGCCGACCAACTGGTGGCCAGCGAGTAGAGCAGGGTGCCGGCCAACGGCAGCAGCAGGATCAGGAACAGCAGGTAGACCACGGCGCGGTGGTACCAGCCGCCGGAATGGGCATCAGCGCGCATGGTAGCTCCTCTTCAACAGCCATTGATGCACCACCGTGACCAGCGTCATCAACCCCACCAGCACCATCGCCAGGGCGCTGGCCAGGTTGGGGTCAAGGCTGATATCACCGGCCACCAGGCCTGCGATGCGGATCGGCAATACGTTGAAATTGCCGGTGGTCAACGCGTACACAGTGGCGTAGGCACCCAGTGCGTTGGCCAGCAGGATGACGAAGGTGCCCAGCAGTGCCGGGGTCAGCACCGGCAGGCCGATGTGCCGCCAGAATTGCCAGTGGCTGGCGCCCAGCAGCGCGGCCGACTCGCGCCAGTCTTCACGCAGCGCGTCGAAGGCGGGGTAGAGCAGCAACACACCCAGCGGGATCTGGAAGTAGGTGTACACCAGGATCAGCCCGCTCTTGGAGTAGATGCTGAAGTCTTCCAGCAGGCCGATCTGCTTCAGCAGCAGCGTCAGCGCGCCGTTGAAACCGAGCAGGATGATGAAGGCGAAGGCCAGCGGCACCCCGGCAAAGTTGCTGGTCATGTTGGCAAAGGCGCTGACGAAGTCACGCAGCCTTGAGTCCACCTGGCGCAGTGAATAGGCGCCAAGGGTGGCGATGATGATGCCGAACAGGCTCGACCAGAAGCTGATCTCCAGGCTGCGTTGCAGGGCCTGCAGGTAAAACTTCGAGCTGAATACCTTGCTGAAGTTTTCCACGCCCCAGCCGGCTTCCGATTGCACGCTGTTGATCGCTACCCAGGCCAACGGGGCGATCTGGAAGATGACGAAGAATATGGCAAACGGCAGCAGGCAGAGCAGGGCCAGGTAGCGGCCACGGTTCACTTGAGCAACTCCCGGCAAACCGTTTTGTCGTGGGCCGCGCCCAGCAGCTCGCAAATGGTGCCGCACAGTTCGGTCTGTAGCGGCTTGGCCGCCGGGTCCAGGCTGAAGGCGTCGCCAAAGACAAACAGCGGTACTTCGCGCTCTTCGGCCAGCAGGCCGTTGTGCGAGCGGTCGTTGTTCATGCCGTGGTCGGCGGTGACCAGTACCTGGTAACCCTCTTCGAGCCAGCCTGGCAGGTAGTCGGCCAGCAGGATATCGACGCTGCGTGCGGCGTTGCGGTACTGGCTGCTGTCCAGGCCGTGACGGTGGCCGACATCGTCGATACTCATCGGGTGCACCAGCAGGAAGTTGGGGGCGTGGCGGCGGCGCAGGTATTCGCCATCGGCCAGCAGGTGCGAGTCGGGGTAGCGGTCGTCCCAGTAGAACAGCCCGTGCTGGATCGGCAGCTTCGGCGCGTGGGTATGGCGGTCGCGCTGCGGGTCGAAGGGCGAGCGGTTGTACAGCTCGCTCATCCAGTGATAGGCCGCCGCCGCGGTGCCCAGGTTGGCTTCACGGGCGTAGTGGAACACGCTGCGCTGGTTGGACAGGCGGTTGACGTTGTTGTGCACGATGCCGCTGTCGATGGGCGGCACGCCGGTGAGGATGCATTCGTACAGTGGCCGCGACAGCGACGGCAGTTCGCATTCCACGCGGTACAGCGCGGCGCGGTCGGCCTCGACGTAGGCGTGCAGGTGGCCCATGGCATGGTGGGCGACCTGGTAGTTGAGGCCGTCTAGCAGGACCAGGATGACGTTGTGTTGCATGTGTGCTCCAGTCGTGAACCGCGTTGGCTTCTTCGCGGGCAAGCCCGCTCCCACAGGGTTCTGCGCAACCTTTGAGGGCTGCGCGGTCTTTGTGGGAGCGGGCGTGCCCGCGAAAGGGCCTGTTCAGGCGCTAAAGAAGCTAGCCCTTTATTCCATCTCGATGATCACCTGCTCCTGCCACATCTGCGGCAGTTTCTTCGAGGTTGCTTCCCACGCCTCGGCATTCTTGATCGGCTGCGCAGCACCGTACTGCTCGTTCGGCAGCAACTTGGCCTGTACATCCGCAGGCAGCTTCAGGTGCTCGGCACGGATCGGCCGGGCATGCCCCTTGGCCAGGTTGATCTGCCCGGCATCGCTGAAGATGTATTCACGGGTCAGTTTGGCCGCGTTCGGGTGCTTGGCGTACTTGTTGATCACAGTGGTATAGCCGGAAATTACCGAGCCATCCGACGGGATCAGCACTTCAAAGCGCTTGGGGTCGATCTGTTCGCGGTAGCTCAGGCCGTTGAAGTCCCACACCACGCCCACTTCCACCTCACCCTTTTCCAGGGTCTGGATGGTCGGGTTGGCCAGCGACAGGCGCTTTTGCTGGGCCAGCTTGGTGAACAGTTGCAGGCCCGGCGCCACGTTGCTTTCGTCACCCTTGTAGGCAATGGCCGCAGCCAGCACACCGTTGGCAGCCTGGGCGGCGGTGCCGACGTCGCCGATGGCGACCTTGTACTTGCCTTTTTCCAGGTCATGCCAGGTTTTCGGGCGTTCGTCTTCCTTCACCAGGTCCTTGTTGATGATGAAGGCAATGGTGCCGGTATAGGCCAGCGCCCAGTGGCCGTCCTTGTCCTTGGCCCACTCCGGTACCTGGTCCCAGGTGCTTGGCTTGTACGGCTGGCTCACGCCTTTGGTTACGGCGATGGGGCCGAAGGCGGCACCCACGTCGCCGATGTCGGCGCTGGCGTTGTCCTTCTCGGCTTCGAACTTGGCAATTTCCTGGGCCGAGCTCATGTCGGTGTCGCTGTGCTTGAGGCCATACTTGCTGGCCAGGTCTTCCCAGGTGCCTTTCCAGTTGGCCCAGGCATCGGGCATGCCCACGCTGTTGACGGTGCCTTCCTTGCGGGCGGCGTCTTCCAGGGCCTTGAGGTCCGCGGCCATGGCCGAGGTGCAGAACGCGATGGCCGAACCGAGCAGTGACGCCATGAACAACTTTTTCATCCGTAGCTCCTTGGGTGGGTGCCTTTAACCGATCGTTATCATTTCGGTGTGGGCGAGTGAAGCCGTTGCCTGGAACCTGTGGTCTAGGTCAGCAAACCTTGAGCCAAGGTAGGCCGCTTGCGTGACAGTTTGATGTAGGGAAGGGCCCGCGCAGGTAGTTGCAGGCTCCTGGCAATACAGCGTAGACCATGGCGTACCCCCGAATTTGCTGGGCTGGCCCGATTCTGGCTGCAGCACGGTTACGGCTTTGTCACGGGATGTTCATCAGCCCTGCCTAGGCTTGCACTATTCTCCAAGTGCCCTGTTCTGGGGCTGGACTAGTCCAGATAGGTAACCTTTGATGCAGCCGATGCCACCGCGTGCGGTAACAGCCATCTGCCACGCCTTGCAGGAGCAGATCGAGCACGGCCTGCTGGCGCCGGGGGGCAAGCTGCCGGCCGAGCGCAAACTGAGCGAGGTGTTTGACACCACGCGCATCACCCTGCGCGAGGCGCTGGCGCAGCTGGAGGCCCAAGGCCTGATTTATCGCGAAGAACGCCGCGGCTGGTTTGTCGCGCCCCAGCGGCTGACCTACGACCTGATCGAACGCAGCCACTTCCATGCCATGGTGCGCGACCAGGGGCGGGTGGCCAGTACCGAGTTGTTGTCGGCGCGGCTGCAGCCGGCCTCGGCGGCCATCTGTGCGCGCTTGCAGTTGCCGGCGTTGTCCAGCGTGGTGCGGATCTGCCGGTTGCGGCGGATTGACGGGCGAGCGGTGCTGTATGCCGAGCACTACCTCAACCCACGGTACTTTCCGGGGATTCTCGAGCAGGACCTGGCGCAGTCACTGACCGAGATTTATGGGCGGGTGTATGGCATCGAGTATGGGCAGGTGTGCTTCGAGATCTTGCCGACCGCGTTACCGGTTGAGGCGGCGGGGGCGTTGAAGGTGTCGGTGGGCAGCCCGGGGTTGCACATTACCCGGGTCAACAGCGACCAGCATGGTCACCTGATTGACTGTGACCTGGAGTATTGGCGGCATGATGCGATCCGCATTCGTGCCCAGGCCGGATGAGGTGTTGGCTTCTTCGCGGGCTTGCCCGCTCCCACAGGTACTGCACAGGCCTTGAACACTGTGATGATCCTGTGGGAGCGGGCAAGCCCGCGAAGAGGCCCTAACTGGAAGAACCGGTTTCCGCCATTCCCCCACCTCCGGCCGTCACCACCTGCACCGACAACCGCGGCGTCGCCAGGTCCAGCCCGGCCTCATCCATTTGCCGCTTCAGCGCCAGGTTGAACGCCCGCGACACCTCCCACTGCTTGATCGGCGCGGTCTTGAACCGTGCCCGCAACACCGCCGAGCCCGACTCGAAGCTCTCCACGCCCTGCAACTCCAGCGGCGACCAGATATTGCGACGCATCAGCGGGTCATTGCGCAGCTTTTGCCCCACCTCGCGCACCAGCGTGATGGCCCGGTCGATGTGCATGTTGTGCGGAATGGCCACACGGAAGATGGCATAGCCGAACTCCCGCGAGTAGTTCTTGATGCTCTTGATCTCGCTGAACGGGATGGTGTGCACGATGCCGTCGATATCGCGCAGGCGCACGGTACGGATGGTCAGGCCTTCCACCGTGCCCAGGTGCCCGCCCACGTCCACGTAGTCATCGATGGCCAGCGAGTCTTCGATGATGATGAACAACCCGGTGATCAGGTCGGCCACCAGCGATTGCGCGCCAAAGCCGATGGCCAGGCCGATCACACCGGCACCGGCCAGCAGCGGGGTGACGTTCATGCCCATGTTGGCCAGGGCGACGATTACCGCAATGATGAAGATGACCACGAACATCACGTTGCGGATCAATGGCATCATGGTTTGTGCACGGGCGTTGGCCAGGCCCCGGCGCGAACGTACCAGGGCGTGGTGCACGGCAGTGTCGGCAAGAATCCACACCAGCCAGGCAACAATCAGCGTACCGGCCAGGCCCAGCAGGCGCAGGCTTACCTCGTGGCCGTCACCCTCGGCAAAGCTGATCATCGACAGGCCCCACACGCGCAGGCCCAGTTCGATGAACACCAGCCAGATGAACATGTGCACCAGCAGGTAGCCGAAGTTGCGCAGGCGCTCGGCATACACCGCCTGGCGCTTGCCGACGCGTTTGGGGTTGGCGGCGTGGCGGCGTACCAGGCCGTTGAGCACCATGCACACCACCACCAGTACCGTGCACATCAGCGACTGGCGCAGGGCGGTGCTGGTGTCGCCGGCCGAGACGAAGGTGGCGAACAGCGAGATGGCCACCAGGATCAGTGCCGGGATGAACCAGAAACTGCCGAGAATCTCGATGGTATCGCTGAGGGTGCGCCGGGTCAGGCGCCGTGACAGTGGTTGGTTGCGGATCAGGTGGGCGATGGGGCGGCGAAAACGCAGGATGAACAGCCCGGTGCACAGTGCGGCGATGACGTTGGCCAGGGTCGCCAGGGCGTGGGCCAGGTGGGTGCCGAGCGCGACCAGCATGCGCGGGTCGCTCATGGCCTCGCCAAAGGCTGCGAAGCTGCCGATCAACCACAGCGGGCGGAATGCCTGGTGCCGCAGGATGTGCAGGGCGCGGTGGCGGTGTGGGCCGTCCAGCAGCGAGAAGGCAATGACGCAGATGGCCGAGAAGCAAGTGCCCACCACCAGCGCGTAGGCCAGCACCATGGCCAGCGACTTGCCCAGCGAGGGTGGCAGCACGAAGCTCAGGTACACGGTGCCCACCAACGCCACCAGCCACGGGCCGAGCTTGCGCAAGGCAAAGCGCACCAGGTCCCAGGTGCGCGGGTGTTGCGGCAGTTCTTCGCTCAGGCCAAAGCGCAGGCGTATACGGTGGCCGACCCAGTTGAAAGCGTAGGCCAGCATGCTCCACACGGCGATGACGGCGGCAAAGCCGAACAGGATCGCCGGCCATTGGTGCACCGGTACCATCAGTTCGGTCAGTTCGGCCTGGGCTTGTTCGATTTCTGTGGCCCAGCGTACGAACGGGCTGGCATCGCCGCTGAACTGTTTTTCAAAGTCATGCAGAGCGCCGCCAATCAGGCCGAGCACGCCCTGTTCCACGCTGGGCTGTGATTGCCTGGTGGCGTCGCGCAGTTTTTTCAGGTCGGCCAGCAGCTTGGCCCGCTGCTGGTCGTTTTCGAGGTTCTTGATGACTTCGTCCAGCGACTTGCCCAGCGGCTCGGTGGCCTCCGGTTGTGCGGGCGCGCTGCTACCCAGCAGGCTGGGCAGGCCCGCCGCCTGGACCGGTGTGATGAACAGCAATAGCAGCAGGAACAGGTAACGCAGGAGGGCAGGCACTGGCAAAACTACCTCAGGTCAAACGATTGACCGAGTGTAGAGGTTTATGTCGGCAGTTTCTCGAGGATCTTCCAGCAGGTGAGCCCGAAGATGCCCAAGGTACCGATCCACATCATCAGCACACCGATATTGCGCTCACGCATGCTGAAGCCGATGGTCAACAGCATCAGGAACAGGAACACCGGCACGAACAGGGACAGGAACGGGGACATGGACAGCAATCCTTTTGCAGTGGGGCCATGTCACAAGCATAGCGCTTGGCAAGCGAGGCGGGATTGACCTTGAGCAGGTGCAAGCAGGCCCGGCCTCTTCGCGGGCTTGCCCGCTCCCACAGGTACTGCGCAGCCCTTGAGAGCGGTGCGGTCCCTGTGGGAGCGGGCAAGCCCGCGAAGAGGCCGGGCCTGCCTACAACAAATCAGGGCAGTTCGCGGCTGCGGTAGAAGGCGGTCAGTACCTTCACCAGGTGCGCCAGGTCATGGCTGCCGCACAGTTCACGAATCGAATGCATGGCAAAGGTCGGCAAGCCGATATCTACCGTGCGCACGCCCAGGTGGCTGGCTGCAATCGGCCCGATGGTCGAACCGCAACCCATGTCGCTGCGCACCACAAAGCTTTGCACCGGCACTTCCTCGGCCATGCACAGGTGACGGAAGAACCCGGCGGTTTCGCTGTTGGTGGCGTAGCGCTGGTTGTTGTTCACCTTGATCACCGGCCCGGCATTGAGCTTGGGCCCGTGGTTGCCATCATGCTTGTCGGCGTAGTTGGGGTGCACGCCGTGGGCGTTGTCGGCCGATATCATCAGCGAGCGCTGGATGGTGCGCACGTAGGCGTCGCCGTCCGGTAGCAGGCGCTGCAGGGTCTGCTCGAGCATCGGGCCGTCGGCGCCGCAGGCCGAGCTGCTGCCGACTTCTTCGTGGTCGTTGCACACCAGCACGCAGGTTTCATCGCTGTCGGCGGCCAGCAGTGCCTGCAGGCCGGCGTAGCACGACAGCAGGTTGTCCAGGCGGGCGCCGGCGATGAAGTCGCCGTTCAGGCCGACCAGTGCGGCGTCCTGGGTGTCGTAGAAGCTCAGCTCGTAATCCAGCACCACGTCGGCGATCAGCTCGTGCTCGCGGGCCAGTTGTTCGGTGAGCAGGGCGCGGAAGTCGATGCGCTCGTCACCGGCGACCTGGGCCAGGATTGGCGGCAGCTCGTTCTGCGGGTTGATCGCCCAACCTTCATTGGCGGTGCGGTTCAGGTGGATGGCCAGGTTGGGGATGATCGCAATCGGCAGCTTGAAGTTGATCAGCTGGCTTTCTACCTTGCCGTCACGGCGGTAGGTTACCCGGCCGGCCAGCGACAGGTCACGGTCGAACCACGGTGCCAACAGGGCGCCGCCATACACTTCCACACCCAGTTGCAAGAAACCTTGGCGTTGCAGCTCGGGCTGCGGCTTGACCCGCAGGCACGGGCTGTCGGTGTGTGCGCCGACCATGCGGATGCCGTTCAGCAACGGCGCCTGCTTGCCCAACTTGATGGCGATGATCGAGGAGTCGTTACGGGTGACGTAGTAGCGGCCGCCAGGCACAGTGGCCCAGCTGTCGCGCTCGTCCAGGCGCTGGTAGCCGGCCGCTTCCAGGCGCTGGGCCAGGCTGGCGGTGGCGTGGAAGGGCGTGGGGGAGGCCTTGAGGAAATCGATAAGGCCAGAATTCAGTACGTCGCGCATAGCTCACTCCAGACAGCAGTGGCGCGAGTTTAACGCAGAATGTCGACAAGTTGTGTCTGCCTCTTCGCGGGCTTGCCCGCTCCCACAGGTACTCCACAGGTTTCGAATGTGGTGATACCCCTGTGGGAGCGGGCAAGCCCGCGAAGAGGCCGGTACAGGCCATGCAAATTCAGAACGGTGCAGGGCACTCGAACTTCAACCGCTGCCCCGACACCGGGTGGGTAAAGCTCAGCATCGAGGCATGCAGGCACAGCCGCTCATGGGCTGCCAGCGCCTCGGGGTTGGCATACAGCCGGTCACCCAGCAGCGGGTGCCCGATCGACAGCATGTGCACGCGCAACTGGTGAGAGCGCCCGGTAATCGGCGTCAGTTCCACCCGGCAGTAATCGCCGCAGCGCTCGACGATGCGCCAGAACGTCAGCGCATGCTTGCCCTGCTCGTGATCCACCACATGCCGTGGCTTGGTTGGCGGGTCGTAGCGCAGTGGCAGGTCGATGCTGCCGCTGTCCAGCACCGGTTGGCCCCAGCACAACGCGGTGTAGGCCTTTTCGGTTTCGCGGTCGTGAAACTGGCGCGACAGTTCGCGGTGGCTATCCGCATCGCGGGCCAGCAGGATGATGCCGGAGGTTTCCCAGTCCAGGCGGTGCACGATCAGTGCATCGGGGTATCCGTTTTCCTGCAGGCGGGTGATCAGGCAGTCCTTGTTGTCCTCGGCGCGGCCGGGCACAGACAGCAGCAGGGTCGGCTTGTTGATCACCAGGATGGCGGCGTCTTCGTGCAGGATCTGGATGTTGGACAGCGGCATTGCTTGGTCTCTTTTGAGCAATTGGGGCCGCTTTGCGGCCCTTCGCGGGCACGCCCGCTCCCACAGGTATATCGCGCGTCCTGTGGGAGCGGGCGTGCCCGCGAAGGGCTGCAAAGCAGCCCCAGCTTTCAGCCAGATCAGCGATCCGGCAGGGTAATGTTCAGCTCCAGAATCGAGCAGCTGCCCTGGTTTTCCAGCTCGATATGCACGTCATCGTTGCCGATGTTCACATACTTGCGGATCACTTCCAGAAGTTCTTTCTGCAGCGCCGGCAAATAGTCCGGTTCGCTGCGTTGGCCGCGCTCGTGCGCCACGATGATCTGTAGACGCTCTTTCGCTACCGACGCGCTGGTCTGTTTCTGTCTGCCACGAAAGAAGTCAAAAAGGTTCATGGTTTACTTGCCTCCAAACAGGCGCGCGAAGAATCCTTGCTTCGGCACTTCGATGAACCGCAGGGGCTTTTCTTTGCCCAGCAGACGGTCGACGGTATCGCTGTAGGCCTGACCGGCATCGCTCTGGTCGTCGAGGATGACCGGGATACCCTGGTTGGAAGCCTTGAGCACGGCCTGGGACTCGGGGATAACACCCTTGAGCTTGATTGCCAGGATTTCTTCGACGTCGGCGATGCTCAGCATTTCGCCCTTTTCCACGCGCTCCGGGTGGTAGCGGGTGATCAGCAGGTGTTCCTTGATCGGCTCTTCGCCGTTTTCCGAGCGGCGCGACTTGCTCGACAGGATGCCCAGCATGCGGTCGGAGTCGCGTACCGAGGAAACCTCAGGGTTGGTAACCACGATGGCTTCGTCAGCGAAGTACATGGCCAGGTGCGCGCCTTTCTCGATACCGGCTGGCGAATCGCAGATCACGTAATCGAACTGTTCTTTCAGTTCCATCAGGACCTTTTCCACGCCTTCCTGGGTCAGCGCGTCTTTGTCGCGGGTCTGGCTGGCGGCCAGCACGAACAGGTTTTCCAGGCGCTTGTCCTTGATCAGCGCCTGCTGCAGGTTGGCTTCGCCGTTGACCACGTTGACGAAGTCGTACACCACGCGGCGTTCGCAGCCCATGATCAGGTCGAGGTTACGCAGGCCCACGTCGAAGTCGACGATGACGGTCTTGTGGCCACGCAGTGCGAGGCCGGTACCAATGGCGGCGCTGGTGGTGGTCTTGCCCACACCCCCCTTGCCGGAAGTAACCACGAGAATCTTGGCCAAGGTGTTTCACCCCTAAAATGATCGGGACACGAGTCCCTGCAAATAACTGAAATAGCGTAAATAACGGCAACGGTAAAAAAGTTGCTCTAAAAATGCTGGCAAGTATCCGTTAAAGACGGGTGATGTTCAACACGTCACCAGACAAGCTGACTTGCACACCGAACCCCCACAGCGGGTCGCGGCGCAGGTCTTCGCAGACCTTGTACTGGCCGGCGATGGAGACCATTTCGGCGGTCATCTGCTGGCAGAAGATACGGGCCTTGGTGTTGCCTTTGATGCCGGCCAGGGCCCGGCCGCGCATGGCGCCGTACACATGGATGTTGCCATCGGCCAGAAGTTCCGCACCCGGGCTGACCGAGGCAGTGACGATCAGGTCGCCACCCTGGGCGTAGATCTGCTGGCCGCCCCGTACCGGCGAGGTAATGATGCGGGTCGGGCGCACCTCGGGCTCGGGGGCGGGTGGTGGCGCCGGGGCTGGCTCGGGCTTTTTGACCACCTCGGGTTCGGGGTCCAGTGGCCGTTCGCGGGCGCCGGACGGTGGCAGGACCGGCAGGTCGATGGCGATGGCGGCAGCGATGTCCTCGATGCGGTTGGCGCGGATGGCCAGGGTACGCAGGCCATGGTGGCGGCAGATCCGCATCAAGCCGGGCAGGTCGATCGCCCCTTCGTCGGCCGGCAGCTTGTCCAGCGCCAGCACCAGCGGCGTGTTGCTGAAGAAGTTGGGCGCCTGGGCGACTTTGGCCGCCAGCTGGCGGTCGAGGGCTTCAAGGTCATTGCGCGCCAGTTCCAGCACTGTAATGGCGAGCATGCTGCCCTTGAGCTGGAACACGGAGGCGGTGTCGGGTGTGTGGTTTGGGCTCATGGTCTGCATAGACGGCTTGTTGCGAAAAAAGTGCCCTGACTTATAACGAGAACACCGGTTGCCCGCAACATACGCTGATCCGTTGTAGAATGCGCAGCCTTTGTCTTTCCGGAAGCTTCAATGGAACGCCCGCGTTTTCGTCCCTATTACCTTCACCCCAAGTTCTGGGGCCTGTGGCTGGGCCTGGGCCTGCTGTGGCTGGTGGTCCAGTTGCCGTATCGGGTGCTGTTGAAAGTCGGTGCCGCGCTGGGGGCGGTGATGTACCGCTTTGCCGGCGAGCGGCGGCGCATTGCCGCGCGCAACCTGGAGCTGTGCTTCCCGGAGCTGTCGGTCGACGAGCGGCAGCGTTTGCTCAAGGCCAACTTCGCCTCCACCGGCATCGCCTTCTTCGAAATGGCCATGAGCTGGTGGTGGCCCAAGGCCAGGCTGGCGCGCCTGGCCCATATCGAGGGGCTGGAGCACCTGCAGGCTGCCCAGCAGGCGGGGCAGGGCGCCATCCTCATGGCGGTGCACTTCACCACGCTGGAAATCGGCGCTGCACTGCTCGGCCAGCAGCACACCATCGACGGCATGTACCGTGAGCATGGTAACGCACTGTTCGACTTCATCCAGCGTAGCGGCCGTGAGCGGCACAACCTCGACTCGCTGGCGGTGGAGCGTGAAGACGTGCGCGGCATGCTCAAGCTGCTGCGTTCGGGCCGTGCGATCTGGTACGCACCGGACCAGGACTACGGCGCCAAGCAGAGCATTTTCGTACCGCTGTTCGGCATCCAGGCGGCGACGGTAACCGCCACTACCAAGTTTGCCCGGCTGGGCAAGGCACAGGTGATTCCGTTTACCCAGAAGCGCCTTGAAGATGGCAGCGGCTATCGTCTGGTTATTCACCCGCCATTGGCGGACTTCCCGGGGGAGAGCGAAGAGGCCGATTGCCTGCGCATCAACCAGTGGGTGGAAGGCGTGTTGCGCGAGTGCCCCGAGCAATACCTGTGGGCGCACCGCCGGTTCAAGTCGCGGCCTGAGGGTGCGCCGCGGCTGTATGACAAGAAAAAGCGCTGAACTGATTTTGCCTGTGCCGGCCTTTTCGCGGGCTTGCCCGCTCCCACAGGATCACCACAGGCCCGGGCATTGTGCATTCCTGTGGGAGCGGGCAAGCCCGCGAAAGGGCCGGGCCTGAAAACAACTGATCCAGGAAGGACGCCATGGCCCCACCCCCGGTAACCGGTCTTATCCTTTCTGGCGGCGGCGCCCGCGCCGCCTATCAGGTCGGCGTACTGGCCGGCATCGCCGAGCTGCTGCCGGCTGGCGCACACAACCCCTTTCCCGTCATCGTCGGCACCTCTGCCGGGGCCATCAACGCCGTTACCCTGGCCAGCGGCGCGACCCACTTCAACGATGCCGTGCAGCGGCTCACCGCCTTCTGGCAGAACTTTCGCAGCCACCTGGTCATCCGCAGCGACTGGCCCGGGGTGGTGCGCCAGGCCAGCCGCTTCGTCGGCCATAGCCTGCTCGGGTTGGGTGGGCAGGCGCCAGTGGCACTGCTGGACAGCAGCCCACTGCGCAGCCTGTTGCAAGCACACCTGAACCTGGAGGGTATCGGCCATTCCCTTGCCGCCGGGCAACTGCGTGCCGTGGCAGTCACCGCCTTTGGCTACGAGTCTGGCCAGGCGGTCACCTTCTACCAAGGGCGCGGCACTATCGAGGCCTGGTTGCGCCATCGTCGCATCGGCGTACCCACGCCATTGACCATCGACCACCTGCTGGCCAGTGCGGCGATCCCGCTGCTGTTCGCCCCGGTGCAGCTGGGTGACGAATACTACGGTGATGGCGCGGTGCGCCAGTCGGCGCCGATCAGCCCGGCCCTGCACCTGGGTGCCAGCCGCGTGCTGGTGGTCGGGGTCAGTGGCAACCCGCAGCGGCCAGCGCCGCCGTTGCCGACCCAGCGGGTGTTCAGCGGGCAGCAGCCGAGCCTGGCGCAGATTGGCGGGCACATGCTCAACAGCACCTTCATCGACAGCCTGGAAGATGACATCGAGCTGCTGCAGCGGCTCAATCATCTAAGCCGGTTGCTACCGGCGCACCTGGATGCCCGGCGCCTGGGGCTGGCGCCGGTCGACGTGCTGGTAGTGGCGCCCAGCCAGCCACTGGACGAAATCGCCGCCCGGCATCGGCGCGAGTTGCCGGCAGCGTTGCGCCTGTTCCTGCGTGGGCCGGGGGCGACGCGCACCAGCGGGGCGGGGGTGTTGAGTTATTTGCTGTTCGAGGCGAGCTATTGCAGTGAGCTGATCGAACTGGGGCGAAGGGATGCTTTGGCCAAGAAGCGGGAGCTGTGTCAGTTCTTGGGGATTTGATGTTGCCTGTGCCTGCCTCTTCGCGGGCTTGCCCGCTCCCACAGGTACTGCACAACCTTCAGGAATTGTGCAATACCTGTGGGAGCGGGCAAGCCCGCGAAGAGGCCAGGCCTGCTTACTCGGCTATCTGCAACTTGCGCGCCTGGGTATACACGTACCGCACTTTCTCGTACTCGAACGGCGAGTTCAGCTGGCCATAGCGGAATTTGGTGGTATAGCGCTTGTCCACCACTTTCAAGGCAAAGATTTCCGGGTGGTCGGTGCTGGCTTCGGCCACGTTCAGGTAGTTGATGGCTTGCTCGCCCGCGTAGTCCACCACCAACCCGGTGGTATCACGCAGGTTCGATGGGCCCAGCACCGGCAGCATCAGGTACGGCCCGTCCGGCACACCATAGAACCCCAGGGTCTGGCCAAAATCTTCGCTCTGGCGCGGCAGGCCCATGCTGGTCGCCGGGTCCCACAGCCCACCTACACCAATGATCGTGTTGAACATCAGCCGCGCAGTGATCTCGGCCGAGCGCTTGGCCTTGAGCTGCAGCACGCTGTTGAACAGGTTCGGCACGTCGCCGATGTTGTTGAAGAAGTTGCTCACCCCGGTACGCACGAAGCGCGGTGTGACGTACTGGTAGCCACTTACCAGCGGCAGCAGCACCCACTGGTCCAGCCGGTAGTTGAAGTGGTAGATGCGCCGGTTGATCGACTCCAGTGGGTCGTACACGTTCAGCGCTTCCAGGGTGGAGCGCTCGAACTCGCGCTGGTCCAGGCCCGGGTTGAATTTCAGCTCGCGCAGCGGGTCGATGAAGCCATCGGCCTCGGGCACCAGAGGGGCGGTTCCCACGACTTGCGGGTCGGCCTCCACTACGCTGGCGCGAGGCGCGGTTTCGGCGGCCAGGGCGTGGCCGGCGGCAAGCAGGGCAGTGGCGAAGAGGAGTTTGTTAACCACGGAAGAACTCCAGCATGGCGTCGCTGTTGACGCGGTAATTGAGGTTGCCGCAATGGCCGCCATGGGGGTAAAGGGTCAGCCGGTCACCAAACACCTTGCGCAAGAAGCCGATGTCGCCAGGGCCGAGGATGACGTCGTCGGCGTTGTGCATCACGGCAATCTTGTCGCTGCTGCGCAGGTAGTCTTCCAGGGCGTACAGGCTCACCTGGTTGACCAGTTGCAAGATGCTGTTGCCGTCGGTGCGGGCGCGCCACATCGGGATCACCTGCTCGGTCATGTAGCAGTCGAAGTCGCACTGCAGGGCGCGTTTGAAGAACGGCGTGAGGCTGCTGCCTTCGGTGATCGGGAACTTAGGCGGAATGATCAGGCCGCGACGGTTGATCAGGTCGGAGGTAAAGGCAATGTCGGCCGCCGAGAAGCGGAACGAGG
The DNA here is from genome assembly GCF_044769185.1 of Pseudomonas sp. NPDC090592. Classification (NCBI taxonomy): domain Bacteria; kingdom Pseudomonadati; phylum Pseudomonadota; class Gammaproteobacteria; order Pseudomonadales; family Pseudomonadaceae; genus Pseudomonas; species Pseudomonas sp. NPDC090592. The sequence goes on along the minus strand of NZ_JBIVXJ010000026.1, from coordinate 24,676 downwards.
TGCCGATCAGCATGGCCATCTGCTCGTTGGACAAGTGCTGTTTCGACTGCTGGAAGTCGTACAGCAGGGCGTCGTTGAGGTCGATGTAGCCCTTGTCCTGGAAGTAACGTGTAAGCTTCTGCAGCATCAGCTCATAGAACGTGGTGCTGCGGTCGATGCCCTTGACCTGGGTTTGCACCAGTTTGTCCAGGTTGTTGATCGAGGTGTACAGGTTGACCGGCGGGTTGAGCAGCAGCACGCGCTTGAAGTTGAAGCTGCGGCGGGTTTCGTCCAGGTGGCTGACAAAGGCTGCATCGAGCGCGCCCAGGCTGTAGCCGGTGAGGTAGAACTCGCTGATTGGCAAGCGCGGGTGCTGGGCGCGCACGGCCTGCATTACCCGGTACATGTCTTCGGCGTCTTCCTGGCTGACGCCGGGGGTGGCAAAACGCGAGGCGGCGCTCATGAAGTCGTAGCTGGTGGGCGACGACAGCTGCACCACGTGGAAGCCGGCCTGGTAGAACAGCTTCTTCAGGTATTCGTTGATGCTGCTGCTATAGGGCGCGCCGGTGCCCGCGATGATGAAGATCAGCGGTGCCTCGTGGTCCTGGCGGGCCATGCGGTACTTGAGCTTTTTCACCGCCCAGAAGTTGTCGGGCAGGGTGAACTCGCGCTCCGGGCGCAGGTTCAGGCTGTAGTCGGCCTGGTTGATTTCGTCGTCGCTGGGCAGGGTCGGGCGCTGCTCCGGCGGCGTGGTGGCGATGGTCGCCTCGAACGGGTTGGTCAAGGGGTAGCCGTAGCTCGCGGCGTCGATATCCCGCGCTGAAGCGGCCACAGCCATGAGCAGGCTGCCGAGCACGGCAGCGAGGCGCAAAGATCGAAGCATGTAATCCCCCAAAAGAACGCAAGGTCGAGCATTGTGCAGGCTAGGACCACATCGACGCGGGCAAAGTTGCCTGGCGCGGTGGCCTTTGGTGTGCTGGTTATCTGCAACATAGCTGCAGGGTTGTGATTTTGCCTTACTACAGGGCATAAGCGATCATGGATGCTTTCGATTACCGCTATTGGAGAGCAGGATGTCTCGTTCGCTACCGGCTGCGCTACTGGTGCTTTGTATCGGGCTGTGGCTCGCGGCCAGTTATGGCGTGCGCTATGGGCTGATGGAAGATGGCCAGTGGGTTGGGTTGTGCACGGTGCCGGCGGCGTACTGGCAGTGTGAGGTGCGTTCGTTGCTGGGGTTGGGCATTCACCACCAGGTGCTGGCCTGGGGCGGGTTGGGCCTGGCGCTGTTGGCGCAGGTGGTTTCCGGCCGCGCCGGCTGGTGGCTGGCGGTATTGGCATTGGTATTCGCGGTGCCGGCGCTGGTGCTGTATACCGCCAGCATTGCCGTGTTTGCGCTGGTGCTGGCGGGGTTGCGGTTGGTTCGGTAAATGCGGTGCGGCTGAAAGGTGCATGCCTTGGGTGCTGCGGTGGGGCAGAAATCGAGCGCCGCCCGCGCGGCGCTTCGCGGGGCAAGCCCGCTCCCACATTTGTTGCTACGTGCCGAACCTGTCAGGCCATGGTTGCCTGCCTTGGTGCAAGCGGGGGGCATCAATGCCCACCTCGAAGTCCAGTCGTGCTAACAAAGCTGACAACCATGGCCTCACAGGCATGGCCACGTTGCAACAAATGTGGGAGCGGGCTTGCCCCGCGAAGCGCCGCGCGGGCGGCGCTCGATTTGCGCCCCACCGCTACAATCAAGCCGGGCGCAACCTCAAGCTGCGCCACAACGCCGCCGTCATCAGCACACTCACCACCGCCCAGCCCCAGGCCTGCCGGTTCTCCAGCCCCTCCACAAACAACTGCGGCGCCACCCCGGCCCCAACAATAAACGCCAACAACGCCACCTCCGCCCGCCGCGCGCGCACTGGCCACAGCACATACACCAGCGCCGGCAACGCCAGTGCCGCAGTGGGGAAGCTGCGGTAGCGCGGGTCGAACACCATCGCCAGCATGCTCACCGCCGCGGCAAAGCCGGCCGCCAGTAACAGCCAGCCGGCCCGCGCCTGCAGCCAGGCGTACAAGCGTTCGCGCCAGCCCGCCCGCTGCGCCAGGGCCAGCAGCGCATGGGCCAGCACCAGCAGGTTCAGCCCGGCCAGCACCACCGCCCATACCCACTCCCCGGCAAAGCGCGCATGGGTGCGCATCAGCTCGCCCCACAGCCCCAGGCAAGCCGCGCCAAACGCCGCCAGCAGTGGCAGCAACACTGCCGCTTGCGCGCTGGCGGGGCGCCCGGCGAGTACCAGCATGGCTGCCATCAACAGCGCACTGGCCAGCAACCACTGCGGCCAGTAATGCAGATTGCTCACCGGCCCTTCCAGCACGCCCTTGTCCTGCCGGTCGGCATCGTAAAGCCCCCAGTACCCGCCCACTGCACCTTCGTTGGCGCGCTTCCAGGGCTGGTCGAATGCTTCGATCAGGTTGTAGCGCCAGCCGTTGCTTTCTGCCATGGCCACAAAGCCGCGAATGAAGCGCGCCTCGTTGACCCGGCTGGGTGTGGCGGTTTCGCGCTGGCGGCCTTCGCTGGGCCAGCCGGTTTCACCAATCACGATGTCCTTGGGCGCAAAGCGCGTGCCGAATACCCGGCGCACATCGGCCACATGGGCCAGGGCGTCGTCGATGCCGCGTGGGTCGTCTTCCCAGTAGGGCAGCAGGTGAATGGTCAAGAAGTCTACCTGCGGCGCCACTTGCGGGTGCTGTAACCAGAACTCCCACACATCCGCGTAGGTCACCGGCACCTTCACCTGGCTTTTCACCCGGGCGATCAGCTTGGCCAGGTGTGCACCGGTCACCTCTTTGCGCAGCAACGTTTCGTTGCCCACGATCACCGCGCTGACCACATCGGGGTTGGCGTTGGCGGTGGCGATCAGCAGCTCGATTTCCTTGTCGGTGTCTGCCGGGTGGGCGTTCACCCAGGCGCCCAGCATTACCTTCAGGCCATGCTTGCGCGCCAGCGCGGGGATTGCCTCAAGCCCGGTCATGGAATAGGTGCGGATGCACTGGAATCGCTCGGCCAGCAACGCCAGGTCGGCGTCCATGCGTGCCGGGCGCAGTCGAAACGGCTGGTCGTAGGGCGACTGGTCCTTGTCGAACGGCGTGTAGGACGCGCACTGCAACTTGTGCGTCGAGCTGGCCGCGTCGGGCAGGTGCACCGGCTTGCCAAGCCCGTACCAGAGCCCCGCAAGCCCGAGCAGGGCCAACAGGCAGGCAAGCAGGTACAGCGGTAACAGCAAGCGGGCAGAACTGGGCATCGGGCGGTCCGTCGTCAGGCGCAAAAGGGTAGATAGTAGCCCGGCGCCAAAGCTTTGGCATGCAAGGATCGCGCAGGTCGGTGTAGGCCGATGGCGCTAATGGCACAGTGCTGTCGCATATGGGGCGGGTACAGGTCGCAGTTGGATCAGGCCCCCCGCTGTTGCAGGAAGATGATGCAATCTCCAAGACCTGACGAGGGGATGCTTTGATGGCAACTTTGAAAAAAATGCGACGTTTCCTGGGTGTAGGCACCGCCCTGGTACTGGGAATGAGCGCAGCACAGGCAATGGCCAAAGAAGTAAGCATCGGTTACGTGGATGGCTGGGCCGACAGTGTGGCCACCACCAACGTGGCTGCAGAGGTGATCAAGCAGAAGCTCGGCTACGACGTGAAGTTGCAGGCCGTGGCCACGGGGATCATGTGGCAGGGCGTGGCAACCGGCAAGCTTGACGCCATGTTGTCGGCCTGGCTGCCAGTGACCCACGGCGAGTACTGGGCCAAGAACAAGGACAACGTGGTCGACTACGGCGCCAACTTCAAGGACGCCAAGATCGGCCTGATCGTCCCCGAGTACGTCAAGGCGGTGAGCATTGCCGACCTCAAGACCGACAGCAGTTTCAAGCAGAAAATCGTCGGCATCGACGCCGGCTCCGGCGTGATGCTCAAGACCGACCAGGCGATCAAGGACTACGACCTCACCGGCTACAAGCTGCAGGCCAGTTCCGGCGCGGCCATGACCGCAGAGCTGGGCCGTGCCTATGCCAAGCAGCAGTCGATTGCGGTAACCGGTTGGGTGCCGCACTGGATGTTCGCGAAGTGGAAGCTGAAGTTCCTCGAAGACCCGAAAGGCGTGTATGGCGCGGCAGAGACCGTGAACAGCATCGGCAGCAAGGAACTGGCGACCAAGGCGCCGGAAGTGGCGGAGTTCCTGAAGAAGTTCAGCTGGCAGTCCAAGGACGAGATTGGCGAAGTGATGCTGGCGATTCAGGAAGGCGCCAAGCCTGAAGCGGCGGCCAAGAACTGGGTGGCCAAGCACCCTGATCGTGTGAAGGAGTGGACTGGTAAGTAGCAACCTTTTAGGGCCAGTTTTGCTGCTTCGCGGGCTTGCCCGCTCCCACAGGTATATCACTGCCCTCAGGCCTTGTGATGTCCCTGTGGGAGCGGGCATGCCCGCGAAAGGGCCATCAGCTTTGTTACACAATCGGTAAAACACCGTTGCATCTAAGACTAAGGTCGTCTGGTTGCCGTCCAACAGCCGCATAAAGTAAGGGCGTGGGTACCATCCCCAACTTGTGCTGCTAGGACAAAAACAAAATGAACGACAGCATTTACCTCTCGATACAAAACAGCCCCCGCTTCAAGGAGCTGGTCACCAAACGCGAACGGTTCGCCTGGATACTCTCGGCGATCATGCTCGGCCTGTACTGCGCCTTCATCCTCCTGATCGCCTACGGTCCTCAAGTACTGGGCGCCAAGCTCAGCCCTGAGTCGTCGATTACCTGGGGCATACCCCTGGGCGTCGGCCTGATCGTTTCGGCATTCGTCCTGACCGCCATCTACGTACGCCGCGCCAACGGCGAATTCGATGAGCTGAACAAGGCCATCCTGAAGGAGGCGCAACAATGATTCGCCATGCCAAAACCTTGGCCGTACTGGCCTGCGGAGCCTTCGGACCCGCCGTGTGGGCCGCTGATGCCCTGACCGGCGAGGTGCAGAAACAACCGCTGAACGTTTCCGCCATCGCCATGTTCGTGGCCTTCGTCGCCTTCACCCTCGGCATCACCTACTGGGCCTCCAAGCGCAACAAGTCGGCGTCGGACTACTACGCTGCCGGCGGCAAGATCACCGGCTTCCAGAACGGCCTGGCAATCGCTGGCGACTACATGTCGGCGGCGTCCTTCCTGGGTATTTCCGCGCTGGTGTTCACCTCTGGCTACGACGGCCTGATCTACTCGATCGGCTTCCTGGTCGGTTGGCCGATCATTCTGTTCCTGATCGCCGAACGCCTGCGCAACCTGGGCAAGTACACCTTTGCCGACGTGGCCTCGTACCGCCTCGGGCAAAAGGAAATCCGCACCCTGTCGGCCTCCGGTTCGCTGGTGGTGGTGGCCTTCTACCTGATCGCGCAGATGGTCGGCGCCGGCAAGCTGATCGAGCTGCTGTTCGGCCTGGACTACCACGTGGCGGTGATCCTGGTCGGTATCCTTATGTGCCTGTATGTGCTGTTCGGCGGCATGCTGGCCACCACCTGGGTACAGATCATCAAGGCTGTGCTGCTGCTGTCCGGTGCCAGCTTCATGGCGCTGATGGTGATGAAGCACGTGGGCTTCGACTTCAACACGCTGTTCTCCGAAGCGATCAAGGTACACGCCAAGGGCGAAGCGATCATGAGCCCGGGCGGCCTGGTCAAGGACCCGATCTCGGCCTTCTCGCTGGGCCTGGCGCTGATGTTCGGTACCGCTGGCCTGCCGCATATCCTGATGCGCTTCTTCACCGTCAGTGACGCCAAAGAGGCGCGCAAGAGCGTGCTGTACGCCACCGGCTTCATCGGCTACTTCTACATCCTTACCTTCATCATCGGCTTTGGCGCCATCCTGCTGGTCAGCACCAACCCGGACTTCAAGGACGCCGCCGGCGCCCTGCTGGGCGGCAACAACATGGCGGCGGTGCACCTGGCCGATGCCGTGGGTGGCAGCGTGTTCCTGGGCTTCATCTCGGCGGTAGCCTTCGCCACCATCCTGGCAGTGGTTGCGGGCCTGACCCTGGCCGGTGCCTCGGCGGTGTCGCACGACCTGTACGCCAGCGTGTGGCGCAAGGGCAAGGCCAACGACAAGGACGAGATCCGCGTGTCGAAAATCACCACCGTCGCCCTGGGCGTGCTGGCGATCGGCCTGGGTATCCTGTTCGAGAAGCAGAACATCGCCTTCATGGTCGGCCTGGCGTTCTCCATTGCCGCCAGCTGCAACTTCCCGGTACTGCTGCTCTCGATGTACTGGAAGAAGCTGACCACCCGCGGCGCCATGATTGGCGGCTGGCTGGGCCTGATCAGTGCAGTGACGCTGATGATCCTCGGCCCGACCATCTGGGTACAGATCCTCGGCCACGAGAAGCCCATCTACCCGTACGAGTACCCGGCGCTGTTCTCGATGGCCATTGCCTTCGTCAGCATCTGGTTCTTCTCGGTCACCGACAAGTCCAAGGCGGCTGAAAACGAACGTGCGCTGTTCTTCCCGCAGTTCGTGCGTTCGCAGACTGGGCTGGGGGCGAGCGGGGCGGTTTCCCACTGATCCTGAGCTGATGCTTTAGCACAACGCCCCGCTTGCCGGTGCGTTGTGCTTTCCAGGCAAACTGGCTGAATGTCGCTGGGAAATTTCAACAATTCAGTCGGATAAATCCCGTATTTCCCTTGTGGGTAAAGGCGAATAATTCCACCTGTCAACGGCGCTTTGCCGAGTTGATCATCAAAGCTCATTTCTACAGGTTTCCAGGAGATTTATTCGTGAAAGCACTCATGCTGGCACTTCCATTCGCTGCTCTCGTTGTCGGCCCAGCCATGGCCGAAGACCCGATCGAGAAACAGGTGCTGATTACAGCTACTGTGCCCACAGCCAGCTTCTACGTCGAGCCTGTCGGTGGCAACTGGATGAACGATCCGCAGGACATGGCCTGGAACTCGTTTCAAGGCTCCCTGACCCCGGTTCGCAAGCAACTGCAAGCCAAGAGCACCATTGGCCCGATCACTGCCCACCTGTTGTCGCCAGCAGTGGTCAGCAGTGGCTTGGATTCCATTGGTCTGGACGTCAAGATCGGTGACACGCTGCTCACCACGAATGCGGCCGAAATTCTCACTGAGGCCCAGGCAGCACCCGGTGCAATCGTCGACTTTGAAGTCGCCGCGCAGATCCCCTCCGGTGGCTACAAGCCAGGCAACTATCAAGGCCTGGTCAGCATGATGTTCGAAACCGCCGCCCCCTGATCCGACCGCATTTTTCCCCTTCTTTCATCCGTTGTTGCTCACCTTCACCCCTTGCCAGCAGCCGGGGGTGAAGGCGGCGTATTGCTTGCAGGCAGGGTCATGGCTTTTCCCCTAACTATAAAGACTTTGCTGCTGATGGCAGGCCTTGTCGTGCTCCCGATTGCCGCTCAGGCGTCTGACCGTGCAATGGGCGTGGTCAGCCAGGCCCAAGGCCTGCCACGGGAGTTCGAGGAACACTTCTTCGATGTGCCACTGGCCGTGCGGGTGGACCTGGATAACCGCTACCTGGGTGATGCCATGGTGGTGCTCAGCCGCGATGAACGTGTGCAGTTGCTGGAATTCACCGACCACTTCGACAGCCGCGAGCCAGAGACCCTGCGCCGTCGCTGGCAGGAGCGGCTGGCCTCCGGCCGCCCGCTGGGCGACTGCAAGGGCGACTGCCCGGACGGTTTGCGCGCTATCCACTACAGCCTGGTCAACTCGCAGCTTTCCTTGCTGACCCATGCCGCCGAGCTGGGCGGCGACGCACCGCGCTACCACGCCTTGCCCGAACAGGGCAGCGGGCTGCTGCTGCGCAACCAGCTCAACCTGGTCAGCGATGGCCGCGACACCAGTGGCCTGTTTTCTCTGGCAGGCCAGGGCAGCGTCGGTAACTGGACCACCCTGGCCGATGCCCAGCTTGACCGTGGCAGCGTCGGCAGCCAGCAAACCCGGCACCGGGTCAGCCAGTTGTATGCCGAGCGTTTGCACGATGAGCATTTCTTTCGCCTGGGCTATTTCACCCCCGGAGCCCAAGGCCTGACCCGCCAGCCGCGGCTTTTGGGGCGCAGTCCCGATACCACGCTTGGCCTGATGTTCGGCAGCAGCGACAGCCTGCTGATCGATAATGGCCAGCCCAGTTCGACGCCCATCTACGTCACCCCCAATCGCCCGGGTGTGGTGGAGATCTACCGCAATGGCTCGCTGATCAACAGCCAGCCGGTGCAGCCTGGCTTGCAAGCCCTGGATACCCGGGTGTTGCCAGGTGGCATCTACCAGGTCGAAGTGCGCCTGTTGGAGGACGGCCAGGAAACCGCACGCACCGAGGAGTTCGTCTACAAGCCCAACAGCTGGCGCAACCCCGACAGCCGCTGGCGCTACAACCTGTACCTGGGCCAGCAGACCAGCCTGCTCAGCAATTGGGATGAAGACCACGACGACAGCCTCAGCGGCGGTGTCATGGCCAACTACCTGCTGCACCCGCGGGCAGTACTTGGCGTGTCCGTGCAACAAGTGGAAGAAGACATGCAATACGGTACTTCGCTGGACTGGGACGCACTCGACCGGCTCAAGCTTTATGGCAACCTCTACCGCACCGAGAACCAGGGTGATGGTTACGACCTGCAGGTGATCCACAGCCACGACCTCGGCTCGCTGGTGTTCAGCCACAGCCGCTCCTGGCTGGAAACGGTCAGCCGCGCGACCCACAGCCAGTTCGTGCGCTACAGCGAACAAACCCAGACCTCCCTGTTGCTGACTCACCGCCTGAACAACCGCAGCACCGCCACCATTCGCCTTGCGCACAGTTCGGGCGCCGCCGACGGCCTTGGCATCGACCTGGGCTGGTCGCACTACGGCAAGTTGCTGGGTTCTGATGCCAACTGGCGCCTGAGCCTGTTCGACCGCCCCGGCAGCCGCAGCAGCGGTGACAAGCGCAGCCGTGGCGTCAACCTGGCCGTGAGCATGAGCCTGGGTGGCCCCGGCGAGCGCATTGCCGCCACCATCGGTAGCCGTACAGGCCATAACGGCGGGCGCGACCAGAATGCCTCGCTGTCCTACCAGCGTGACGTCGACCTGGGCGTGGTGCACAGCCTTGGTGGCACCGTCACGGCCGACCGTTATGGCGCCGGCTTCGGCGGCACGGCGCAGTTCCAGAACCAGGCGCTGTACGGCGATGCCTATGCGCAGAGTTCGTCCTACAACGGGGAAATCAGCGCCGGCCTCAACCTGCAGAGCATCGTCGCGGTGGGGGATGGCAAGCTGGCCATGAGCGGCCAGTACCTGCCCCACGATGCCGGGTTGATCGTCGATGTCGAGAGCGACATAGAAGGCCTGGCCCTGCGTGCCGACGATCAGTATGGGCTGAGCGCCACGCTTCACCCCGGCCGGAACGTGATCCCGGTTGGCGCCTACAAATCCGGCTACGTGCAGTTTGACCTGGATGGCGACAACGAAGCGGCGGCGGTGATCCAGCCGACCAGTTTCGACTACCACCTCAACCGGGGCGGGGTGGGCTACCGCAAGTTGCGGGTGATGCGCACGCTGACGGTGTTGGGGCGGCTGCTTGACCGTGACGGGCGCCCGATGTCCGGCGCCCAGGTGGTCAACCATGCCAGCCGCAGTGTCAGCGAGAACGGTGGGCATTTTGCGGTGGAGATGAGTGAGTCGACGCCAACCCTCGAGGTGCGTCGGGGAGGTGAAGCCATTTGCTTGCTCACGCTCGATTTCAAGGCGTATGAGCGGGAGGGGGATGTGTTGCTTGCGGGCGATCTGCCTTGTGAACCGGCCCATGTTGCCCACGCTGGGCAGTTTCAGAAAGAGGACAGAAGTTGAGCAAGTGGATGGGAAAAGCGCTCGCGGGAACGCCTGCAAAAACGTCTCGTGCTTCATGCCTGCTTTTGTGCCTGGCCTGTTCGCCAATGGCGCAGGCACTGGAGGCTCTTGTGAGTGCTCAGTACACGGGTGATTCGTCAGGGCATTTTGAAAACACCACGCCCCTGGCGGCCTATTGTCAGCGTTGGTCTGCGGACTGCAGGGAAATGAGAGCCATGCAGTTACCGATCACCTATACAAAACAGACAATCAGGAACACGGGCGATCCACGGAACAACTTTTACATTCAACTACCCTCAGCCCGCTCGGTCGATGTTTTCCATCAGGCGACGGGTGAGTCCCACCGTCTGAACTTTGAATTCCTGGGTGTCAGTAAGCAGGTGGAGGGTACCAAGGAACTGATAGAGAACCCCGTCTGGACGCCAAAAGTGCGTGGAGGCTGCAGCTTCAAACAAGGCTTTGGCTATCCATCGCCTCCATTTGCTACTCATTTCCTGTGGTTGATCCGCAATGCCCAGTCCCCAGCGCCCTGTTACTCCAACACCGAACAGGTGCCGACTGGCTACACCACTACTACCTCGGTCAGCAACATGGGCATTGCCTATAGGCTGACCATGCCTGAGCCCAATCGCATGAAGCCCGGTTTTTATACCGGTAGCCTGACCTACAGCATCGGCCCGGGTGGCGACTTCGACTTTGGCAATGGTGTAAGCGCTCTCAATGGCAGCAGCCTGACATTGAACTTCGAACTTGACGTACAGCATGCCTTCGTCTTCGAGTTCCCACCTGGGTCGGACCGCGCGGTGCTGGAGCCACCAGGAGGATGGGGGGCGTGGCTTGGGGGCAGAGGAGCACCCCAGCAGTTGCAAAGGGACCTGCCATTTCGGCTGTGGTCCACAGGCCCGTTCAAGGTCTACAAGCTATGCCAGCGCTACCTGGGCAACGGTTGCGCCATTCAGAACGCAAGCAGCCACGCAGTGCCAGTTACCGTGGGCTTGAGCATGCCGGGGGGGATTCTGCACCAGGGCAAGCCGGTACAAAGGCTGGAACTGCCCTCCGGGCGCAATGATGCATTGGCTTTCGATTCGGTAACACCCGTGCTCAACCGCCCCGGCCAGTTGCACTTCTCGGTAGGCGCGCAAGAGGTCCAGACCATGCTGGATCATCCCGGCACGCGCTACGAGGGCCTGGTTACCGTGGTGTTCGACTCGGAGCTTTAGTTCGCACCTGTCTTTAGGAAATTTCCTCAAAGCGTAGGGAGATTTCCTGCATTTTCTACGTGTACAAAAGACCAAAATACCTGCGGCGATACTGATTGGCTATCAGGGGCTTTTTGCAATGGAGATTTTTCCGTGAAACCACTTCGTTATATTTGCCTGGCCTTGGCCATGCTGCCTTGCCTTGCGCAGGCTGGGCCCGAACTGAATGTGGGCGGGCTCTACGACTACCTGGAGGAAGGCAAAAGCACCTTGCTCAAGCGCGTGCGCAACGGCGGCGATGCCACGGCATTCGTCAAGGTCAGCGTGGTCGAGCTGGTGTATGACGGCAGTGGCCCTCCCCGTGAAGTCGCCCTCGAAGGCCTGGCCCTGGAACAGCGTGGCCTGATAGTCAGCCCGGCGCGGTTGATCGTGCCGGCCCGTGGCATGCAGGCGGTGCGCCTGTTATATCGCGGTGAACGCGACAAGGAACGCTACTACCGCCTACGTTTCATCCCGGTGCTGCCGGAGCAGGGCGACGGCTTTGCCGTCAGCGAGGCCGAAGCCGAGCAATATCGCGACAGCCTCAAGGCCGGTGTCAACCTGCTGGCCGGCTACGGCACGCTGCTGTTCGTGCGGCCTGCGCAGCCGCGTTACCACACGCCCGTGCTGCGCAATGCGGGGCTTCTGACCATCACCAATGAAGGAAATGCCACGGTAGTACTGGACCACTTTCGCCAGTGTCGTGCGGCGGGAGAAGCGTGTGAACCGGCCACCAAGCACCACTTGTTGCCTGGGCGCAGCAAGCAGTTCCCAGGGGCTGCCGACCAGGTCCATCAGTTTGAACTGCATGAGGGTGACCGCCGTAGCGCCATGGTCGTAGAGCGATGAACGGCCGGTTGAGGTGGTTGCCACGCTGCCTGCTGGGCGGGGCGTCGCTACTTGTGGTGCCTGCGGTCACGGCGCTTGAAGTGACCATTACCGCCGAATACCGAGGAGGAGGCAGCGGGCGTTTCGACAATACAACGCCAGCCGGTGGTTTGTGCAGTGACTGGCCCGCTACCTGTGCGAACCGCACCACGGTGACCTTGCCTATTACCTACGACAAGAAAACCACCAAGGGTGCTACCGACCCACGCGATGAGTTTTTCATCAGCGTGCCGGCCAGGCGCCGGGTCGATGTGTACCATGATGCAACCGGCGAGTCGCGGCAGCTGACATTTGACTGGACGGCCATCAGTCAACGGGTGCAAACCGGCAGCGATCTCTTTTATCACCCGTTGTATCAGATGAATCTCAACGGAGGCTGTCGCCAGGTCGGCAGCGCGTCGCAATTCAGGCCAGCCATTGTCAGGTACCTGTTCGATATAACCCAGCCTGGCGCGCCAGCGCCGTGCTGGGCCAACGGTCGCAACGCACCGAACGGCCGGGTCGAAATCGCCTCGGTGCAGGATACCAGCGTTGCCTTTAACATCGACATTGCCCCGCCATTTCGCATGCCCAGTGGCACCTGGCGTGGCAGTGTGACCTATCGCATTGGCGCTGGGGGCGATTTTGACTTCGGTAACGATGTCACCGCGCTCAGTGGAGACAGTCTGACCGTAAACTTTGTCCTCGACGTCCAGCACGCCTTCATCTTCGAGTTTCCTCCCGGCTCAGACCGGGCGGTGTTAGAGCCACCGGGGGGTTGGCAAGCCTGGTTGGGCGGCGGCAAGCCCCCCCAGCGGCTTGTTCGCGACCTGCCGTTCCGGGTGTGGTCGACTGGCCCGTTCAAGGTCTACAAGCTATGCCAGCACTATGCTGACACCCGCTGTGGGATACGCAATGACCAAGGCGAGCAGGTGCCCGTCGAAGTCGCCATGAGCCTGCCAGCAGGCATTGAACACTCAGGTGCACCGGTACAACGCCTGGCGCTGCCCAGCGGGCGCACGGCTGCACTGCAGTTCGATGCGGCCATGGCCACCTTGAACCGCCCAGGCCAACTGCATTTCCAGGTAGCCCGCAATGATGTGGAGGACATGCTCAAGCACCCGGGCACCACCTACACAGGGCATGTCACCGTGATATTCGATGCCGAGTTATAGGTCGTAGTCTCAACCAACGAGGTGCCTCATGCACACAGCACTGGTGGTCGACGACCACCCTTTCATCCGCGCTACCGTGTGCGCGCTGCTGCGCCGGGAACGCCTGGAAATCGTCGGCCAGGCCGACAATGGCATCGACGCGGTGCGAATGGCCCGTGAACAAGCGCCCGACATCATCATCCTCGACATCAGCCTGCCCGGGCTGGACGGCATGGAGGTGATTGCCCGGGTGAAGCGCCTGGAGCATCCGGTCAAGACCCTGGTGCTGACATCACACCAGGCCGAAGCCTACTGCTTGCGTTGCATGCAGGCCGGGGCTGCCGGGTTCGTTTCCAAGACCAACGACCTGGGCGAGCTGAGCAAGGCTGTACGTGCAGTGCTGTCGGGCTTCACCTACTTCCCGGATGTAGCGTTGAGCACGGTGAACAGCCACGAACGGCACGCCAGCGAAGCGCAGCGCATCGCCACCCTCAGCGACCGCGAGCTGATGATCCTGCAGCACCTGGCCCGTGGCCTGAGCAACAAGGCGGTGGGTGAAGCGATGCTGCTGAGTAACAAGACCGTCAGCACCTACAAGGGGCGCCTGCTGGAAAAACTACGCCTGAACTCGCTCATCGACCTGGCGGATTTCGCTCGTCGCAACCAGCTTGTTTGAATGGTACGTGCAATCTGGCTGTTGTTGGTGTGCTGTGCATTTCCCTTGCCGTGCATGGCTGCGCCGTTGTTCCACGGCCGAGCAGTCTTCGAAGGGCCACGTGCCGAGCCGGTCAGCAGTGACTTGCGCTGGCTTTGGCACCACCGCGTGCTGCGCCTTGGTGTGCTGGGCAACGACCAGCCGCCGTTGGATATCCTCGGCACCGGGCGTGCCTATGAAGGGATCACCGCTGATTACGCGGGCCTGTTGGCCGAACACCTTCACTTGAACATGCAGGTACATGTGTTCGATTCGTTCGAGGCGGCAGCTGCGGCGTTGCGCGAGGGCACAGTCGACCTGCTGGGTTCGGTCACTGCACAGCAGGCGTTACAGGCCGGCTTGCGCCTGTCGCCATTCTACGCCGAGGATCACCCCTTGTTACTGGCCCAGGAGCACAAGCCCGTCAAGCAGGATGCCGAACCCTTGCGCCTGGTCATGGTGGACGGCTACCGCACGCAGGAACAGGTCAGCCAGTACTACCCACAGGCCAGCCTGCACGTACACCCCACGGCATTCAGTGCGCTGGCCGCGCTGGCACTTGACCAGGCCGACCTGTACCTGGGCAATGCGCTGATTGCGCGCTATGTGCAGGGGCGTAGCCCGTTCAGCGGAGTGGAAGAAATCGGCCACGCGGCCTTGCCGCGCCAAGGCATCGGCTTTGCCATGCTGGACAACGGTACGCCCTTGCCGGGCCTGGTGGATGCCGTGCTGGAGAGCATCAGTGCGGCCCAACGTGCACGCATCCTGGCACGCTGGAGTCCGCAGGCGGGCAGCACGCGCTCGCCCCAGGCGGTGCAGTTGAGCGAGGCCCAGCAACGCTGGCTGGCTGACAACCCCAAGGTGCGCGTGCTGGTAGACGATAAGTTGCTGCCGCTGAGCTACCGCGACAGCAAAGGCCAGCTACACGGCCTGACCCTTGATGTGCTGCAATTGATCACCCGGCGCACGGGCCTTGAGTTCGACGTGCAGGCAGGGGCAGATGTCGAGCAGATGATCGGGCAGGTCACCCAAGGCAAGGCGCAACTGATTGCCGGGCTGCCCTACAGCGACAGCCTGGCGCAGCGGCTGGGGTTCAGCCGTGCTTACCTGACTGCTTCGCGGGTGCTGGTCAGCCGCACGGGCGCCCCGGCGCCGGCCACGCTTGAGCAACTGGCCGGCCGGCGCGTGGCGGTGGTGTGGGGCAGTGCCATGGTCGAGCTGTTGCAGGAACGTTATCCGCACATTCGCCAGCGCTTGCTGAACGGCCCGCTGGAGGCGCTGCACGCGGTTGCCGATGGTCGAGCGGACGCAGCCTTGCTGACCCTTGATGACGCCCGCGCCCTGGTTGCCCGCTGGTATCCCGGGCAGTTGCAGGTCAGTGCCAGCCTGGCGTTGCCGCCTGCGCATTTCGCCTTGGCCAGTACCCGCGGAGCCAACGAGTTGCTGGGTATCATCGACAGCGCGTTGCTTAGCCTGACGCCGCATGAGACCACCGCGCTGGTGCGCCGCTGGCGCAACCCGATGATTGTCTCCGATGGTGTCTGGCCGCGCCATCGCGGTAAGGTGCTGTTCGGCTTTGGCGTCGCCCTGTGCCTGCTGTTGATTGCCTTGTTGTGGATTCGCTACCTGCGCAGGCTTCAGGTGCAATTGCAAAGGGCCAAGCGCGCGGCGGATGCAGCCAACCAGGCCAAGACCGAGTTTCTCGCCACCATCAGTCATGAAATTCGCACCCCGCTGCATGCAGTGCTGGGCATGCTTGAGCTGGCCCAGCGCAAGGCAGCCCAAGGCGTGCTCGACCGCCAGGCTATCGAAGTGGCCACCGAAGCAGCGCGCGGGCTCAAAGACCTGATTGGCGACATCCTCGACATCACCCGCATCGAAACCGGCCATCTTCAGCTATCGCCGCAGCGTGTAAGGGTGAGCGAACTGGTGGGGCGGGTGGTGCAACTGTTCGAACAGCAAGCCCGTGGCAAGGGCCTGGAGTTGCAGATGCAACTGAGCGGGGCAGTGGGCACCGAGGTGATGCTTGACCCGCTGCGTTTCAAGCAGGTGCTGGCCAACCTGCTGAGCAACGCGATCAAGTTCACCGAGCGCGGTCGCATTGTGGTCAGCTTGCAGGCTGCACCGACCGGTGGGTTGCTCGATACCCTGCTACTGGTCAAGGACAGCGGGGTGGGCATCGCCGCCAGCGAGCTGGCGGCCCTGGGTCAGCCGTTTTGTCAGGCCAGCAACCACCGCCAGTCGCCACGTGCCAGCACTGGCCTGGGTCTTAGCATCAGCCGTAACCTGTGCCAGTTGATGGGCGGTCAGTTGCAATTGCGCAGCACGCTGGGGGAAGGTACCGAAGTGCAGGTGCAACTCAAGCTGCCGATGTTGGCCATCGCGGTGCCAGTGCCTGAGGCTTCCCCTACGCAGGGGGATGAGCCAAGCGCCCGGTTGAGGGTGCTGGTTGTGGATGACTACCCGGCCAACCGGCTGCTGTTGGCACAGCAACTGGATTTTCTGGGGCATCAGGCAAGGGTTGCCGAAGACGGTGCCCAAGCCTTGCGCTTGTGGCTGAAAGAGCATTTCGATGTAGTGATCAGCGATTGCAACATGCCGCGCCTCAACGGCCATGGGCTGGCCCGTGCCATCCGCGAGCACGAACGCCGTAGCGGGCGCCCGCGCAGCCGAGTGATTGGCCTGACTGCCAGCGCCGAGGCGTCCGAGCGCAGGCGCAGTTGCGAGGCGGGTATGGATGATTGCCTGTTCAAACCGCTGGATTTGGGCAGCCTCACCCAAGCATTGACCAGTGCATGGCCTGCGCAGGGGCCGAACGACGACGCCAGCCTGGTAGACCTTCAGCACCTGAGGCACTTGGTGGGTAACGATGAAGCTGCCCTAAAGGCGCTGCTTGGTGACCTGCGCGCCAGTAACCGTGATGACCTGCAGCGCCTGGAAAACCTGGGCGATGCGCCGGCCGCCACCGCCAGGCTGGTGCACAGGGTAAAAGGCGGCGCACGCATTGCCCGCGCCGATGCGCTCGTTGCGTTGTGTGAGCAAGTTGAACGTTGTTGCCACACGCAGCCTTTGCCACGCGAGGCACTCAACCTGGCGATCCGCGCCTTGGGCGACGGTATGCGGCGCCTTGAAAGGCAGCTGGAACGCCAGGCCGGGCCGGTTCATATCATGCCAAGCAGTAACAGCACCAACAAAATCACCAACACCACGCCAACGATACCGGATGGGCCGTAGCCCCAGCTGCGCGAGTGTGGGAAGACCGGTAAGCCACCAATCAGCAGGAGGATCAGGATGATGATCAGAATCGTGGTCATGACAGAATCCTTGCGTGGTTGAGGGTCAAGGGCCTTGGGTTGCCGGCCTCTTGTAAGTTCGGACCATTGCGGTTTGTGAAAGATTCCATTTGTGTGTTGCCTGCACCGGCCTCTTCGCAGCACAAGGCCGGCACTGACTGCATGGTCATGCCCGCCCATTCACTACCCTGATGAACCCTGTCACCCCTCCTGGCCTTGATTAGACTCGCAGCACTACCATTCAGAACAAGGCCTGCCACCATGCAAAACCGCATCATGATCACCGGCGCCGGGTCCGGCCTCGGGCGCGAGATCGCCCTGCGCTGGGCACGTGAGGGCTGGCGCCTGGCGCTGGCCGATGTCAATGAAAGCGGCCTGCGCGACACCCTGGAGCTGGCCCGCGCGGCCGGTGGCGAAGGCTTCGTCCAGCGCTGCGACGTGCGCGATTACAGCCAGCTCACCGCGCTGGCCCAGGCCTGCACCGAGCAGTTCGGCGGCATCGACGTAATCGTCAACAACGCGGGCGTGGCCTCGGGTGGGTTCTTCGCCGAGCTCTCGCTGGAGGACTGGGACTGGCAGATCGCGGTCAACCTGATGGGCGTGGTCAAGGGCTGCAAGGCGTTCTTGCCGCTGCTGGAGCGCAGCAAGGGGCGCATCATCAACATCGCCTCGATGGCCGCACTGATGCAGGGCCCAGGCATGAGCAACTACAACGTGGCCAAGGCCGGTGTGCTGGCGCTGTCGGAAAGCCTGCTGGTGGAACTGCGCCAGCTGGAGGTGGCGGTGCACGTGGTGTGCCCGTCGTTCTTCCAGACCAACCTGCTGGACTCGTTCCGCGGGCCCAACCCGGCGATGAAGGCCCAGGTGGGCAAGCTGCTGGAAGGTTCGCCCATCAACGCGGAAGAGATTGCCGAGTATATCCATCAGCAAGTGGCAGCCGGCGAGTTCCTGATCCTGCCCCATGAGGCAGGTCGACAAGCCTGGGCACTGAAGCGCGAAGCCCCCGGGCGACTGTATGACGAGATGGCCGGCATGGCGGCAAAAATGCGTGCCAAGGCGCATTCTCGGTGAGGTTTCTGTAGGAGAAGTTACCGGTGAATGTAGGGTGCTTCTGATTTGCTGTGGAAGTATTGAGTAGGTTTATGTCCACGATGCACGCTCCGTTTTTACCTTTCGCTAAAGGAGCGGAACATGCTGGTAATCGGGCGCGAAGTGGGGGAGATCATCGTGATTGGCGATGATATCCGCATCATGGTGGTAGAGACGCGGGACGGGGTGGTGCGCTTCGGGGTCGATGCGCCGAGGCAGGTGCCGGTGCACCGGGCCGAGGTGTACAAGCGCATCAAGGCGGGAGAGCAGGACAAGACCCGCAGGGCTTGATGGGGCCTGTGCCGGCCTCTTCGCGGGCACTGTGGGAGCGGGCTTGCCCGCGAAGAGGCCGGGCCTGCTAATCGAGCAACTCGCGGGGCACATCATGCCTGGCCAGCAACTGGCACTGCTGGCTTTCCGGGTCGAACAGGATGAACGCCTGCCCCTTGGCCAACGCCTGGCGCACCCGCAGCACGCGGGTTTCCAGCGGGGTATCGTCGCCGTTATCGGTACCGTCGCGGGTGACGAAGTCTTCGATCAGGCGGGTCAGGGTTTCGGCTTGCAGTTGGTCGTAGGGGATCAGCATGGTGGGCGGTGTCTAGGGGGGATGGGGACATGCTACGCGAAACATTGGAGATTTTGGGGCCGCTTTGCGGCCCATCGCGACACAAGGCCGCTCCAGGGGGTCGCATACACCTGTAGGAGCGGCCTTGTGTCGCGATGGGCTGCAAAGCAGCCCCATGGCCCTCAAGCCTTGTTGCCAACCAGGCTGTCCACCGCCGGCACCCGCGTGTCGCTTTCCATCTGCGCATCGTGCTCCAGCTGGTGGCTGAACCTTTCAAGCGAAGCATTGGCCGGCTGCGAGTCGCTGGCGAACACCGGTGGGCTCAGCAGGTACGCCGACAGCAACCGGCTCAATGCCGCGAGGCTGTCGATGTGCGTGCGCTCGTAGCCATGGGTGGCATCGCAACCAAATGCCACCAGGGCAGTGCGAATATCATGCCCCGCCGTTACCGCCGAGTGGGCATCGCTGAAGTAGTAGCGGAACAAGTCGCGTCGCACCGGCAGTTCCTGCTCACCGGCCAGTTTCAGCAGGTGCCGGGACAGGTGGTAGTCGTAAGGCCCCGACGAGTCCTGCATGGCCACGCTTACCGCGTGCTCGCTGGAGGCTTGCCCCGGCGCCACGGGGGCGATGTCGATGCCGACAAACTCACTGACATCCCAGGGCAAGGCGCCCGCTGCACCCGAGCCGGTTTCCTCGGTGATGGTGAACAGCGGGTGGCAGTCGATCAGCGGCTGGCGACCACTTTCCACCACCGCCTTCAGCGCTGCCAACAGTGCCGCCACGCCGGCCTTGTCGTCCAGGTGACGGGCGCTGATGTGGCCGCTTTCGGTGAATTCGGGCAGTGGGTCGAAGGCAACGAAGTCACCAATGCTCACGCCCAGCGCCTCGCAGTCGGCGCGGGTGGCGCAGTAGGCGTCCAGGCGCACTTCCACGTGTTCCCAACTGATCGGCATCTGGTCGATGGCGGTGTTGAAGGCATGCCCGCTGGCCATCAGCGGCAGCACGCTGCCGCGGAACACACCGGTGTCGGTGAACACGCTGACCCGGCTGCCTTCGGCAAAACGGCTGGACCAGCAGCCGACTGGCGCCAGGGCCAGGCGGCCGTTGTCCTGCAACTGGCGCACGCTGGCGCCGATGGTGTCGAGGTGGGCCGAGACGGCGCGGTCGGGGGAGGTCTGCCGGCCTTTGAGGGTGGCGCGAATGGTGCCGCGGCGGGTCAGCTCGAACGGGATGCCCAGTTCGTCCAGGCGTTCGGCCACGTAGCGCACGATGGTGTCGGTGAAACCGGTGGGGCTGGGGATGGCGAGCATTTCCAGCAGCACGCGTTTGAGGTAGTCGAGATCGGGTTCGGGGAGTCGTTCGGACATGAGTACTCCTTGAAAATTGTGTTGGTTTCTTCGCGGGCATGCCCGCTCCCACAGGTAATGCACAAGGCTTCGGCCCTGTGGCGGACCTGTGGGAGCGGGCGCGCCCGCGAAGAGGCCATCAGCTGTTACGCCAAAGGCCTGCTATGCGGAAACAGCAAGTCGATAAACCGCTCGGCCGTTGGCTGCGGTTCATGGTTGGCCAACCCGGCGCGTTCGTTGGCTTCGATGATCACGTACTCCGGTTGCCCGGCATCGCGCACCATGAAGTCCAGCCCCACCACCGGTATCTCCAGCGCCCGCGCTGCGCGCACGGCTGCGTCCGCCAGCACCGGGTGCAGGCGTTCGGTCACGTCTTCCAGGGTGCCGCCGGTGTGCAGGTTGGCGGTGCGCCGCACGGCCAGGCGCTGGCCGTTGGGTAACACGTCGTCGTAGGCAAAGCCCGCCGTACGCAGGGTGCGCTCGGTTTCGTCGTCCAGCGGAATGCGGCTTTCACCCCCGGTGGCCGCCTGGCGTCGGCGGCTCTGGGCTTCAATCAACTGGCGGATGCTGTGCTTGCCGTCGCCCAACACCTGGGCCGGGTGACGGATGGCGGCGGCCACCACTTCGTAGCCGATCACCACGATGCGCAAATCGAGCCCCGCGTGGAAACTCTCCAGCAGCACGCGGCTGTCGAACTGGCGGGCGTTTGCCACGGCGCGGGTAATGTCGTCGATGCAGGTCAGGTTCACCGCCACGCCCTGGCCTTGTTCGCCATCGACCGGCTTGACCACCACCGCGCCATGCTCGTCGAGAAAAGCCAGGTTGTCGTCGCCATTGCCAGCCAGTTGCTGCGCCGGCACCTGCAGCCCGGCGTGGTGCAGGGCATGCTGGGTCAGGCGCTTGTCCTGGCACAGGGTCATGGTCACGGCGCTGGTCAGGTCGCTGAGCGACTCACGGCAGCGAATGCGCCGCCCGCCCAGGCTCAGGGTGAACAGGCCGCCAGCGGCATCGTCCACATGCACTTCAATGCCGCGGCGCAGGGCCTCGTCGACGATGATGCGCGCGTAGGGGTTGAGGTCGGCTTGCGGGCCAGGCCCGAGGAACAGCTGCTCGTTGATGCCGTTCTTGCGCTTGACCGCGAAGGTGGGCAGGTTGCGAAAGCCCAGCTTCTGGTACAGGCGCTTGGCCTGGCGGTTGTCGTGCAACACCGACAGGTCGAGGTAGGCCAGGCCACGGCTCATGAAATGTTCGATCAGGTGGCGCACCAGCACTTCGCCGACGCCGGGGCGGGTGCAGTGTGGGTCCACCGCCAGGCACCACAGGCTGCTGCCGTGCTCCGGGTCGTCAAACGCTTTGGCGTGGTTCAGGCCCATGACGCTGCCGATCACCGCGCCGCTGTCTTCGTCTTCGGCCAGCCAGTACACCGGGCCGCCCAGGTGCCGCGGGGTTAGCAGGCCGGCGTCGACCGGCAGCATGCCGCGCGCCTGGTACAGGGTGTTGATGGCCTGCCAGTCGGCCGCGTTTTGTGCCCGGCGCACGCGAAAGCCGCGGAACACCCGCTGAGCTGGCCGGTAGTCGGTGAACCACAGGCGCAGGGTGTCGGACGGGTCGAGGAACAGTTGCTGCGGGGCCTGGGCCAGCAACTGCTGGGGCGCGGCCACGTACAAGGCGATGTCGCGCTCGCCGGGGCGTTCGTCCAGCAGTTCTTCGGCCAGGCTGGCCGGGTTGGGGTAGGTGTGGCCGATCAGCAGCCGGCCCCAACCGCAGTGCACGGCGCGCGGCTGGTCGTGGGGCTGGCTGCCATCGCCGGCCAGGCGCGCCTGCAGGCGTTCGTAGGACGGCGCCTGGCCGCGCAACAGGCGCTGACCGTATGCGATTTCGTGGGCTTTCATCGGTCAGATTCCTTGTTCACTCAACCACAGGTTCAGCGCTGCCAGCTGCCACAGCTTGGAGCCGCGTAGCGGCGTAAGCTGGCCGTGCGGGTTGCTCAGCAAGCGGTCGAGCATGGCCGGGTTGAACAGGCCCCGGTCCTGGCTGGGGTCGGTCAGCAGTTCGCGCACCCAACCCAGGGTGGCGCCTTCCAGGTGCTTCAGGCCCGGTACCGGGAAGTAGCCCTTCTTGCGGTCGATCACCTCATGCGGAATCACCCGCCGCGCCGCCTGCTTGAGCACCTGCTTGCCGCCGTCGGGCAACTTGAAACGCGCCGGGATGCGCGCCGAAAGCTCCACCAGGCGGTAGTCGAGGAACGGCGTGCGCGCCTCCAGGCCCCAGGCCATGGTCATGTTGTCCACGCGTTTGACCGGGTCGTCTACCAGCATCACCGTGCTGTCCAGGCGCAGGGCCTTGTCCACGGCGTCGCGGGCACCGGGGCGGGCGAAGTGCTCGCGCACGAAATCGCCAGCGGCGTCGGTTTCCAATAGCCAGGGCGCCTGCACGGTGTCGCGGTACTCGGCGTGGCTGCGGTCGAAAAACGCATCGCGGTAGGCGGCAAAGGCATCATCGGCGCCGTCTACCTGCGGGTACCAGTGGTAGCCGGCGAACAGTTCATCGGCGCCCTGGCCGCTTTGCACGCCCTTGCAGTGCTTGGCCACTTCCCGCGACAGCAGGTAGAAGGCGATGCAGTCGTGGCTGACCATCGGCTCGCTCATGGCGCGGAAGGCGGCCGGCAGCTGGTCGATGATCTCGTGTTCGGCAATGCGCAACTGGTGGTGGCGGGTGCCATAGTGTTTGGCAATCAGGTCGGAGTACTGGAACTCGTCGCCGCGCTCGCCGCCGGCATCTTCAAAGCCGATGGAGAAGGTCGACAGGTCGTCCACGCCCACTTCGCGCAGCAGGCCCACCAGCAGGCTGGAATCAACCCCGCCGGACAGCAGCACGCCGACGTCGACGGCGGCACGTTGGCGGATGGCCACGGCATCGCGGGTGGCGTCGAGCACGCGGGTGGTCCAGCCTTCCAGGTCCAGCTCACGCTCGTCCGGGTTGGCGCCGTATTTCAGCTGCCACCAGGTCTGGCGTTCCACTTCGCCATGGCGGTCGATGCGCATCCAGGTGCCGGGCTCCAGCTTTTGCACATTGGCCAGCAACGTGCGCGGCGCCGGTACCACGGCGTGGAAGTTCAGGTAGTGGTTGAGCGCGACCGGGTCGAGCATGGGGTCGATGTCGCCACCCTTGAGCAAGGCTGGCAGGGTCGAGGCAAAGCGCAGGCGTTCGCCGTTGCGCGACAGGTAAAGGGGTTTGACGCCCAGGCGGTCGCGGGCCAGGAACAGGCGCTGGTTGTCGCGCTCCCAGATGGCCAGGGCGAACATGCCGTTGAGCTTGGGCAGCAAGGCAGCGCCCCAGGCGTGGTAGCCCTTCAACAACACCTCGGTGTCACCATCGGACCAGAAGCTGTAGCCCAGGTCCTGCAATTCCTGGCGCAGTTCGGGGAAGTTGTAGATGGCGCCGTTGAACGCCAGCGAAAGGCCCAGGGTATTGTCGACCATCGGCTGCGCCGAGCCGTCGGACAGGTCCATGATTTTCAGCCGCCGGTGGCCCAGGGCGATCGGGCCCTGGCTATGGAAGCCCCAGGCATCCGGGCCACGCGGGGCCAGGTGATGGGTGATGCGCTCTACCGCAGCCAGGTCGGCTGGGCGAGGGGCTTGGTCGATGGGGGTGAAACGCAACTCTCCTGCTAATCCGCACATAAGTCCTTACCGGTTTTTCCGTTGGGGAGGTGATGCCCCGGATTAGGGCACCTTAAGGAACTGACCTATGTGCTTTGTGAGAGTTTTAGAACAATCTGTTATATGGGGAGTTGAAGTGGCAGGTCCTATTGGGGCTGTTGAAATTGAGGGCCGCGTGAGACGTGCAAAGCCTCACACCCAGACCGCATCCCAATGGGGGTAATCACCGATCCTCGATACCAACCCGGCCCTCAAGGGGTTACAAATCACATACCTTGCAACCCTGAGGATGTCGTCCTCCTTGCGCAGTGCGCAGTCCTGATATCCAGGCTGCCATACCCTCTGACGTGGCAATCCTTGTTTGTACAACGCATGGCTACTCCGAGATTTGAACCTTCGCATCACAGTGCAGAGTGTCGATTCCTTCAACTGGATCAGCCAGTGCAGATGATCTGGCATTAGTACCCAAGCCAAGGATTGGCAGGCATCCTCACGCTCCGTCTGTCGAAGTTCGGAGATAACGGCTCGAGCAGACCACAGATCAGTGAAAGTGCGCTGTCGGTTGTTGGTAACGGTTGTTAGTAGGTAGATACCGGAGGGCTGAGAGAAGCGGCCACGGCGCAAGAGATGAGATTTCGCACAGTCCATGTGGATTCCTTAGTAGAGCTCAGGACAAAATCTAGATCGCGCTGCAAAACCGTGGAGCTGGAATGTATTGCTGGATGTGCTGGGGTTGGTAAAGCCGCTGGGTGTGGCTTGGGGGTATTGTGGTGCTGGAATTGAGCGCTGCCCGTGCGCTACTTCGCGGGTGTATGGCATGACATTTTTAGCGCCTGTGAGATCGAGCGCCGCCCGCGCGGCGCTTCGCGGGGCAAGCCCGCTCCCACATTTGTTGCAACGTGGCCATGCCTGTTGGAGAGGCGTTGTCAGCCT
>NZ_JBIVXJ010000025.1:73346-93538 GCF_044769185.1 Pseudomonas sp. NPDC090592 | reverse complement strand
TACAACGGCTATGAAACACCGCTAGCCATGGAGGAAAAGCTCAAAGCGGCGGCATAAACCTTAATCGGTGTCCAAAATTACTTGACCAGATCAGCTTGCCCGCGAACACCGGCGCAGCCGGTGCCAGGCTCCGCGGTGGATTCTTCGCGGGCGCGCCCGCTCCCACAAAGATTGCTGTTCGGCTTACCGGCAGCTTCGGGTCGATAGCGGACAGTGGTGACCGGCCGCAGTAGATGCCGAAGGCTACCCCTGAGCATCAGGTTCAGCGCCCCCCCTCACCACGCTCAAGGGTTCTGCCATCGGGCACGCGTCAGCGCATAGCACTTCCAGAGCTTGGGAGCGTTTGAAAGGTTCAGCTCCGCGTCATAGAGGTGCTCGGCACCCAATTTCATCGTGGCTTTCTGGGAGCGTATGTTCGTCGGCGCGATATGGAAGAACACCCTGTCGTACAGCGTGAAAGCATGCTCAACCATCAAGCGCTTGAGTTCGCGATTACTACCTCCTCCCCAGTGCTCTCTCACCAAAAAGGTAAAGCCAATGGCAATGCTGTCGCATTGATCAGGTGGTGAGTAGTAACTTGATCCACCGATCACTTTCTGCTGTTGAAGATCTATCACTGCAAGCGCCTTCCCGGTGGCTAGTAGCGTTGCGAAATAGGGCTCGAACACCTCGCGCTTGAAGCGATCCGTAGACGGGTGACCTTCCCAGATTTTCGGGTCGCTTGCTGCATCCAGCATCTCGTCAAAATGGCCTTTGGTGAGAGGCTGCAGTCTTAACGAGGGTCCTGACAGAAGCGGCTGGTAATTGAAATCCTTTTGCGTCATGGTCTGTGCGCACTCGCATACCTGATTGGTCGGCCGAGTCTACATCCACCAAAAGAACAGGAAAGATCCAATCGTGGGTGAATCCCAGGTGCCAAACTTCCGGAAGCACTGACTGTTTGCCAGGGGTCAAAGGCAGTCGTTCGCCAGTGACGGCTTCCCTGAACCCTGCATGTATTTCATACATATCTCCACCGGGTGCGATGCGATCGCCAAAGCGAGCCTTTTCACGAGCTGCCAGGCGTTCAAGGCGCACAGGTGTCGGTGTCACAACGAACGCGATCAGGTCGACATGCGCCAGTAGAGCATCACCCCAGACCATGCAGGATTACGCTGTCACCGTAAATTCGCGTTGGATTCTTCGCGGGTGCGCCCGCTCCCACATAGATTGCTGTTCTGCTTACGGGCAGTTCACCCCCTGAGAAAGTCAGTCAACCTGAATCGAAGATCTTGAGAAGCGGTGAGCCACGCTCGCTCAGTACATTCAAATAGTTGAAAGCATCTTCACTTCCCACTTGTCACTCTGGTCCAGAGCCGGGTGCTCAAGCGCATCCCCGCCGGCGACAGGGTTTTTATCGGGAACAGCGTATCGAGTACCGACTCCGGCGGGTAAATTGCCGGATTGTTGCGCAGATCAGGGGTGATGTAATCCAGCGCTGCCGCATTCCCGTTCGGGTACTTCACCGCATTGCTGATGCTGGCGATCACCTTCGGCTCCAACAGGTAGTTCAGGTACGCATACCCATTGTGCCGGTGCGGAGCGCCCTTGGGCATCACTACCATGTCCACCGCCACGGTCGAGCCTTCACGGGGAATGCTGTAGCCAATGTCCACTCCGCTGCCAGCCTGCCTGGCACTGCCCATGGCCTGTAGGACATCGCCGCTAAAACCGATGGCCACACAAATGTTGCCGTTGGCCAGGTCGCTCACATACTTGGACTGGTGGAAGTAGCTGATGTACGGCCGCACCGCCAGCAACGCCGCCTCGGCCTTCTTCAGGTCTTCTGGCCTCTCGCTGTGCGGATCCAGGCCCAATGTCTTGAGGGTGATGGATACAATCTGCGTCGGGTTGTCGAGGAAAGCCACACCACATTGGCTAAGTTTCTGGATGTTCTGCGGCTTGAACAACAAGTCCCAGGACTGCGTCACCTCGGTGCTGCCAAAGATCGCCTTTATCTTCTCCACGTTATAGCCAATGCCGGTGGTCACCCACATGTACGGGATCGCGTATCGGTTGCCAGGGTCGCTGGCCTCCAGGATTTTCATCAGCTTTGGATCGAGGTTATGCCAGTTAGGCAGTTGGCTGCGGTCCAGCTCCTCGATGGCTCCCGCCTTGATCAGGCGCGGCAGGAAGTGGTTCGACGGGCTCACCAGGTCGTAACCGCTGTTGCCGGTCATCAGCTTGGCTTCTGTGGTCTCGTTGCTGTCGATCAGGTCGTAGGTGGTCTGGATGCCGGTTCGCCGGGTGAATTCAGCCAGGGTGTCATCGGCTATGTAACCGCTCCAGTTGGAGATATTGACCCTCTCTTCGGCATGCGCCACACCGGCCAGCAAAGCCGTGGACAACAGGGCAATACACGTATGCTTGATCATGGGGTTTGCTCTCTTGTTCTTGTTTGCAAGGTAATTGAAGAATCAGCGTTCGCCCTGGGCGCGGTGCACTTCCCAGGCCATGCGAACGCTGGCGCCGAGGTCGAAGAACGGCCGTGGCGGCAGGTAACCCGGACGGGCTTGGCCAAGCACATCGCCCAGCAAAGCCGAATCGGCGCCAATAGCCATCTCCACCAACAAGCGCCCCCACAAAGTGCCGCGGGCGACACCAGAGCCATTGCACCCGGCCACGGCATGCAGACCGTCCTCGATCCGGGCGAAGTACGGCTCGCCGGAGCGGGTGCCACTGAGATGGCCACTCCAGGTGTATTCGAGGTCGTGCGCCTCGATGCCGGGAAAACGCTTTTGCAAGCCCAGCAGGTGCTCGCGCTGACGCAGCGCAAGGCCCGCGGCATCGAGGTCGTGCCGGCGGTACTCGACGGTGTTGCGAATCAACAGCCGGCGACCTGGTAATAACCGCAACGTACAGCCCCCCGGCAAGGTGGACAGCACGCCCCAGCCCTGGTCGTCGAAGAGCGGTTGCCAGTGGCTTTCAGTCAGCGGGCGGGTAATGCTGGCGCTCAGCTCCAGCGGGAAGGTACCGCTTCGCTTGAGCCCGACCCTGGGCAGAAACGCACCGACACACACCAGCACCTGGCGGGCCTGCACCTCCCCTGCTTCGGTGAGCGCTGTCCAGCCTTTGCCGGGCCTGCGGCGCAGGCCGGTGACGGCACTGTGCTCGAAGACTTCCAACTGCTCCGGCAAGCTGTCAGCCAGGCCTTTGACATAGCGCGCCGGTTGCATCAGGCCGTTACCGCCTGCGCAGTGGATGGCGCGGGTATAGAACGACGTGCCCAAACGCTGCTGCAACGGCTGGCCATCGAGGAACTGCGCCCGGGCACCCACGGCGCCCAGGGTTTCCAGGGTCTGCTCGACCTGCTGCAGATGCGCGGGCTCATGCACTGCAAAGTGATAGCCGTCCTCGCTGAATTCGCAGTCCAGCTTCAGTTCTGCGATGCGCCGACGCACCTCTTCCCCCGCCGCCACGCCGATCCGCGAAGCGATCTGGTAACCGGCGAAACCCGCCGTACCGATCAGCTCACCTGCACCTGGCAGTTCATGGCTGACCACAAACCCGGAATTGCGTGCCGAAGCCCCTTGGGCGACGCGCTGGCGGTCGAGCAGCACCATGCGTTGAGAGGGGAAGCGCCGCGCCAGGGTATGGGCAGCCGAGAGGCCGGTGATGCCGCCGCCGATGATCAGCCAGTCGACCTGCCGGACGCCCTCCAGACGCGGTTTTACCGGCGACTCACCGGCCAGGGCGATCCAGCCACAGTTGTTGTTCATTGTCCGTCACTCCTTCACAATCGATGCGCAGGCGTGATTGACCGGATAACCGCAAGCTCGCCATGTGCCTTTAATCTACGGGCATGCGGGCGAGCTTTCTAACGCTAATAATTCATCCGTCTATTCGGAATTTGCATGGATAAAAACTTTCGAGTGCCCTCACTGCAAGCGCTGCAGGCGCTGGTCCGGGTGGCTGATACCCACAGCTTTACCGAAGCCGCCCGCCAGTTGCACCTGACCCAGAGCGCCATCAGCCGGCAGATCCAGCAGTTGGAGGAGCACTACCACACCGTGCTGTTTGACCGCACCAGCCGCAAGGTTGCGCTGACCGAGCACGGCTGCGAGGTATACAAGGTGGCGGCGGACCTGCTCAAGGCCCTGCGCACATTGGAGCATCGCCTGGCACCGGCTGCCGACCGGCCTTTCCGTATTCGTATTTTCGTATCGCTTGCGGTGCGCTGGCTGTTGCCGCGGCTGAGTTCTTTCTACGCGGTTAACCCGGGGCTCACCCTGTCCATCGAGACCGTCAGCGGGGAACTGGTGGACGAAGGCGGCGATTGCGATGCCTACGTGCTGTACCTGCCTGGTGGCCTGGACGATCGCCGGCTGACACTATTGTTTGACGAATACCTGATCCCGGTGTGCGCCCCGCAGCTGAACGACGGCCGTGCCCTGCCCGGTTCGGCCGAGGCATTAGCCGGGCATTCGCTGATCCATGGTTCTACCTCACGCGCTGAATGGAGCCTGTGGCTCAAGGCGCAACAGGACCCACCTGGGCGCAGCTACCAGCATCTGCTGTTCAACCTTGACGACCTGGCCCTGGACGCCGCCGCCCGTGGCCTGGGCATCGCCATGACCGACCAGATGCTCGCCCACGACGCGCTCGCGCGCGGCGACCTGGTGGTGCCCTTCGGCGAGCCGTTAAAGACCGGTGGCGTTTATGCCTTGTGGCTACGGGACAGCGGTGTTGCGCACCCCGCCTGCCAGGCGGTGTTGATGTGGTTTGAGGAACAGGTGGAGCAGACTGTGCTATCACAATCCAATGCTGCCAGACAGCGAACAGGTGATCTGCCGGCGACCGGCCCCATCTTGCCATTTACCAAGGCTTAGGGCAGGGTCGATAGCATGGACATCTCTGCCAAGGAGTCACCCCATGTCAAAGCTCTACCCCAGTATTGACCCTGAGGGGCTGGTCGAGTACTCGGTGGTTTACACCGACCGCTCGCTCAACCACATGTCGCAGACCTTTCAAGGCGTGATGAGGAACATTTCCAGCACCCTCAAGCAGGTCTACAACGCCGAGGCTGTTGCGGTAGTCCCCGGTAGCGGTACGTTCGGCATGGAGGCGGTAGCACGACAGTTTGCCACCGGCCAGCGATGCCTGGTGATACGCAATGGCTGGTTCAGTTATCGCTGGAGCCAGATCCTTGAGATGGGCAACATCCCGGCAGCCACCACGGTGCTGAAAGCCCGACCGGTCGACCCTGGCCACCAGGCTGCATACGCGCCACCGCCGCTGGACGAGGTGCTGGCAGCCATTCAGGCACACAAGCCGCAGATTGTGTTCGCGCCGCACGTGGAAACCTCATCAGGGATCATCCTGCCCGACGACTACCTGCGGGCCGTAGGCGACGCCGTGCATGCAGTGGGCGGCCTGTTCGTACTGGACTGCATCGCCTCAGGCACGCTGTGGGTGGATATGCACAAGTGCGCCGTCGACCTGTTGATCAGCGCACCGCAGAAAGGTTGGAGCGCCTCCCCTTGCTGTGCGCTGGTAATGCTCAGTGCGTTGGCCCTGGAGCGCATCGGGCAGACGCAAAGCAGCAGCTTTGCCTGCGACCTGAAAAAGTGGCTGCAAATCATGCAGGCCTATGAACAGGGCGGGCATGCCTACCATGCGACCATGCCCAGCGATTCGCTCGCGCGGTTCAATGACGCGATGAGCGAGATGCAAGCCTACGGGTTCGCCAAGGTCCGCAGCGAACAACAGACCCTTGGCGACAA
The DNA here is from genome assembly GCF_044769185.1 of Pseudomonas sp. NPDC090592. Lineage (NCBI taxonomy): Bacteria > Pseudomonadati > Pseudomonadota > Gammaproteobacteria > Pseudomonadales > Pseudomonadaceae > Pseudomonas > Pseudomonas sp. NPDC090592. Next base: position 87,776 of record NZ_JBIVXJ010000025.1, on the reverse strand, counting down.
GGTGCGCGCAATGCTGGCCGGCAAAGGGTTCAAGAGTGTGGCCGCAGCCGGCTTCCAGGCCCCAGGCGTAGTGGTGAGCTACACCGATGATGCCGACATCAAGAACGGTAAGAAATTTGCCGACCACGGCCTGCAGATAGCCGCCGGCGTGCCGTTGCAATGCGATGAGCCGGCGGACTTCCAGACCTTCCGCATCGGCCTGTTCGGGCTCGAAAAACTGCACAATATCGAGCGCACGGTCAGCACACTGGAACAGGCCTTGGACGAAGTGATGGAGAACTGAGTCCTTGAATCCAGAGCAGAGCCGCCTCGAAAATGACGACACGGTGGATGGCACCGGCGTTGCCGGTATTCGCGGCTAAAGCCGCTCCCACAGGGACCGCGCCGGAGCTGCTGCTGGCGCTAACTCTGTGGGAGCAACTGTCTTGCTCAATTTCTAAAAGCTGGCGCGATCCCTGTGGGAGCGGGCTTGCCCGCGAACACCGGCAAAGCCGGTGCCAGGCACCGCGATAGATTCTTCGCGGGCATGCCCGCTCCCGCAAGGTAAGGCAGCGCTTGCCGGGTCACCTTCTCAACGCCACTCGCTGTACGGCTCCAGCGGCGTTACCGGCAAGGCCAGGTTGCCGCGCCATGGCTCGAACAGGTAGCGCAAATAGAGCATGCCGTGGCTAGGCGCATAGTCGTCGCTGTGCTGCCAGTCAAACCCTGCGCCCAGCACCCACTGGTCGCTCAATCGCCGTTCGAACAGGCCACGCAGGCGGTAGCCCAGGCCGCTGCTGTCGCTGGCTTCGCTCATGGCATCGATGTTGGAATCAAGATCATACTGCGCCAGCACTTTGCGATTGACGTGCGCATCCGGGTACAAGCGACTGCGGCCACTGTGGGCCTGGGACCAACTGACCGAACCTTCCAGCAACACCGACCAGTCGTAATTGCGCCAGGCATAGCTGACCGGCACGCCTACCGAGGTATAGCGCTGCGGGCTGTAGTAGCCGCCCTGCCCCAGGCTGTAACCGCCCAGGTCCTTGTCGTGGCGCCAGTGCATCAGGGTCAGGCCTACGCGCACACGCTCGTCAGCCTTTTCCACCACCCGATGGTAAAAACCGGCCATTGCCCGGGTGCGCTGGTTGTCGGCAACGTTTTCGCCATACAGCCAGTGATGCCCCAGGCTGGCCCAGACACCGTTGTCGCCGCCCTGGTCCCAGCTAAGGCCGAGCGTGGCGCCATTGGCCGTGACGCCTCCCCAACGTACACCGGTCGGGCGATCCCGTACCCCGGCGAAGGACAACAGCGAGTTGCTCATCGGCCGCCGGGCTGCCGTCAGCGACCAGCCAACCTGGCCCAGGTCACCGTTGACCGTTGCGCCACCCAGCCAGTTGTTGATCGCATACCCCTGGGTGGTGCCCAGGTCGAACGCCCAGCGGCTGCCCTGCCAGCCCAGCGCCAGTACGCTGCCGTCAGCGGTCTGCGCGCCGCCCGTGCAGGCAGGCAGCGACTTGCCGTCAGTGGTCCGGCCTACAAACTGGCAGCTACCGAAGTCGGGGGTGTATCCCCCTTGATCGTTCTGCTCGAACGACCCCGCGTCCATGCCAATGCGCTCTACCCGTGCAAAGGCGGTACCGCCCTGCCAAGGGGTATCGACATGCAACAGGGTCGACTGGGTACTCAGCTCGGAGGTGCCGGGCGTGCCGTCGTCCTGCCGCCAGCCGTAGTCGTGCATCAGCGTCACATGGGTATTGTGCTGGCGATACAGCGCATCGACGTCACTGCGCAGGCTGCGCGCCAGCCAGTCATCGGCGGCTTGCTCACGGCTGGCCAGGGTCAGTGCGCGGTCATCCCGTGGTGCTACGGCGGCACGGTCCAGCAACCGGGCATCGGCCATTGCGCCGGCGTAGAGGTCCAGCGCCCTTTGCGGGTCGTCCTGCACGAGCAGGCGGGCGAGGTCGCGGCGCAGCAGCGGATCAGGGCGGTCGGGCTGCATGGCTAGCACACGCTGGTAATAATCGCGCGCTTTGCCGATTTCGCCGCGCGCTGCCGCCCACTCGGCCAACAGTCTCAATTCGTCGGGGCTGGCCTGACCACGCGCCAGGCTGGCTTCCAGCATGGCTGTCGCTTCAGCACTATGGCCCTGTGCCTGCAACTGCTGCGCCGAGGCCAGGGCCAGGCGACGCTGGAGACGCTGCTCAAGCGCCTGCATGTCGACGTTCCAGGCCGCCTGCGGCACGCTGCCCAGGCTGTCCAGGGCCAAGGCGTCACGGTCACTGGACGCCAGGAACAGGCCGTGAGCATAGCGGGTTGCCGGGTCTTGTGGCTGGTGCTGCACCAGCCTGGCGAATGCCGCGTCAGCCTCGGCGGTACGGCCCTGGTGACGCAGGCTGTTGGCCAACTGATAAACCAGCCAAGGCTCATCGGGGGCCAAGGCCGTGGCCTGGCCCAGCGCGTTGCTGGCCGCCAACCAGTCTTGCCGTTGCAGCGCGGCGTCACCTTGCTGGCGCAGGCGCGCAAGCTGCAGGCCGCGGCGCAGGCTGGCGAACTGCGCTTGCTGGCGTGGCGGCAGGCTGTCGAGGTACGCCTGCGCCTTCTCGGGCGACTGCGCCTGGTACACGCGCATCAGGCCACGCACGGCACTTTCATTATCCGGCGCCATCCGCCTCACTTGCAGGAACTGCCGCTCTGCAGCGGCCGCATCGCCCTCGGCCAGCGAAACATCGGCCAGGCCCAGCAAGGCGTATTCATCTTTCGGCCGTTGCTGACGCGCCTGCAGGTACAGTGCACGGGCGCCGCGCAGGTCGCTGGCCTGCAAGGTGCGCTCTGCCTTGCCGAGCTTCGCCCAATACTGGCTGGACGACTCCAGGTCCTTCCACTGACTGATCCAGTAGGTATCCTGTTCCTTGGTGCTCGCCGCACGGAACGCGGCATTGGCGTCTTCATAGCGGCCCTGGCGCATCAGCGCATAGCCCAGGGCACCGTGCAGGCTGGCATCCTCCGGATACCGGCGCAACGCCCGGCGTAGTTGCGCTTCGGCTTCGGCATTACGGCCTTTGTCCAGCAATGCCTTGCCCCGCTGCCCCGCCTGCCAGGACGGGTCGGCCAACAGCGTTCGCTGTTGTTGCAGGTTGGCGCCGGCCTGCGCCAACAGTGGCGAAGCCGGGTAGCGCTTGATAAAGGCTTGCCAACCCGCCGCACTGGCGCTGCTCACTGCTTGCCCGGACAGGTAATCGAACTCACGCTGGGCGGCGGCATCACGTGCGCCGGGGTCGCGCGCCAACTGATCGAGCAGCGCCAACGCTTCGCGGTCACGTTTTTCACCAAATAACCACCTGGCCAGGGTCTGGCGCAGGCCAGCGTTGCCAGGGTATTGCTGGTCCAGCTGCTGTAACTGCCTGATCGCTTCGAGCCGCTGGTTTGGCAGGTTGCCGCGCACGCGCCAGTAGTCCAGGGCCAGTTCAAGGCTGGGCGGCTCAGCGGCAAACAGTTGCTCATACACCGCCAGCGCCTCTTGATTACGCCCGGTAACGGCCAGCAGGCGCGCCTGCTGCAAGCGCCGCACAGCGTCAGGCTGTTGCAACGCCAGCAGGCGGGTGGCCTGGCGCGCTTGCAGGCTACCCGGTGCCAAGGCGTTGATCCTGGCGCCCAGCTGCCCGGCCTCGGTGCTGTTCTTTTCGCGCAGCGCCAGGCTCAAGGCTGCCAGCAGCACGTCAGGGTTACGCGGCTCCAGCAATTGCAGGCGGCCCAGGGCATCACGCACCAGGTCGTCACGGTGCAACGCCTCGCCACGGCGCACCTGGTCCAGCAACCATTGGCGCTGCTCCCCGGCATCCTTGGGTTGGGCAAAAGCCTGGCAAGCCACCGTCGCCAGCATCAGCACGCCGATCATTCGTTGCATGGCGCCCTCCAGGCGGGTAACAGCCGGCCGTGCCCATCAAACCGGTAGCGGCCCTGATCCCAGCCTTGGCCGAACAATGCCAGTACCTGGCTGTAATACGCCTTGGCCTCAACGGGCTGGGCCTGCAGCCGCTGGCGCTGCGCTGCCAGGCCCGCCGCCTGCTCCGACGAAGCCGCCAGCAGTGGCAGCAAGGCTGCGGAAAACCCTGTGGGGCCATGGCCACTGGCAGCACCGCTGTGCGCATCCACCCGTTCTGGCGGCAGCCCGTCACGGGTGGTCAATGCCGCTATCGGGGTATAGTGGGCCACCAGTTCGGCACGCTGGGGCGCGTCATTGGCCAGCATGCCGACCCACAGGTAAACCCGTATGGCGTCGTAGTCACCGGCACTGCCGTGTTGCGGGTCCGCTGCCAGCTCACCCGCCTGTGTCCACAGTAGCCAGTCCGGGGCAAAGCCCTTTGGCGACGACGCCAGCCACAAGCGCCGGCTATTGGCCGCCAGCTCCCCCCACAGCGGGTCCACCAGGCTGAAACGTTCGAGCAGTTGCAACGGCAGATAGCTCGGGTTCAAGCGCGTGCCCTGGGCAGTCTCGAAGCCGTAGTCACCCGGCAGCAGCATGACACCCAGGCCAGGCAGCTTGCGCACGGTCTGCGCGGCGATGCGCCATAGCAGGCGTTGGCCTAGTTGCGTGTAGGCAGGTTCGTGCCACAACCGCCCAGCCTCCAGCAGGCTGTAGGCAATCCACAGGTCGGCATCGCTGGCGTTGTTGGCATCCAGCACCTGCCATTGCTGCCGGCCGTTACGGCCCCACAGCCAGGCAGGCAGGTGGCGGGCCAGGTCACCTTCGGCCAGGTTGTTGCCGGTCCAGCGCAGCAACTGGTCGAAGGTCGTTCGGTCATTGCCGACCAGCGCGAAGAACAACCCATAGCTCTGCCCTTCCGAGGTGGTGATCAAGCGCTCGTCGCTCGGGTCGATGACCCTGCCGTCCACACTCACCAGCTCGGCCTTGAAACGGTCCCAGGCGGGCCACGCACAGGCCGGTGCAGCGGTGGCAAGCACGGGCAGCGCGAAGCTGGCCAGCCCTACCAGCATTTGGCGCATCATCACCCCGCCTCACCCAGGCGACGCTTGCCTGCCCAGCGCAGCGCACGCCACAGCAGGAAGGCAAACAGCACCACGCAAACGGCCGCAATCGCCGCCAGCAGCACGGGGTGCTCGGACAAGTGGAACCACAACAGCAACCACCACGGCAACGTGCCCACGAAGTAATGCTCGCCAACGAACTGGCTGCTCACGCCACTGCTGCGCACCAGCGTCACCGAACCGGCTACCGCATCCAGCTTGCCGACATCGCCGAGCGTATCGCGCAGCAAGGCGTAGTCGCTGTCGCTGCTGGCCAACAGGGCAACCACGCTGCGCTGCTGGTGGAACGGCGATTTCAAACCGGTGATGGCTGCAATCGGCGCCTGCGCGCTGACGGCGACACGGCTGCTGGCTGCTACAGGCGCGGTATCGAAACGCGGGTTGCCAGCCAGCCCTGTGCTGCGGCCTTGCAGCAACCAGTCACGCTGGGCGCTCAGCAACAGGCCAAGGTTGGGCGCATCGCTCAGGGCCTCTGGCAGGGTGCCGATCAGCAACAAATCGGCGTCGGCTGCTGCGGCTTGCTTCCAGTCATCCTCCAGTTGCAGGCCCAACGCCGGGTACCCCACCTGCCCGGCAATCCCGCCAATGGTGTCAAGCAAGGTGCCCACCTGCATTGGCGTAGGTTTGGCCGGCATGATCACCAGTGTTTCGGACAAGTCGGCCATGCGGCTGAACGGGAAGCCGCTGCGGCCGAATGCGCGCAGGTCAGGCATGGCGATGTAATGGTGGTAACCGGACAGGTCGATGGTGGAGTTGTCGTCGATTGCCGCGCGCACATCCACCGGCAGGGTGGTCTGGCAACGGTCGCGCTGGGCACTGCCCAGGGTGCTGGCGAAGCTGAAATCGAAGCGCAGGCGGTTGCGGTCGCCGATCTTCAACGCTGGCACCAGCGACTTCTCGGTCAACGCAGTGCTGTCGCCAGACAATACCGCCAGGCGCATTTCTTCAAGGGTGCCGATGCGCCGGTCATTGCCTACCAGTGGCATGCTGGTGATGTACTGGTCGTTGACACTGATGCTCAGGCGTGACTCATCGGTTACCGCCGGCGCCGTGTAGCGGTACAACGTGCGCAGCGGGATGCCCTGGTTGCGCCAGACGAACAGGTCAGGCGGCAGGTTCAGCTCCAGCGTCACCGGCCGCGGTTGCAAGCCACTGACTTGCAGCTGCTCGGGGTAATCCAGCAATTCGGCAAAGCGCACTGGCCGGTCGGTGCGCGTCCAGTTGGGTGCATCGTAGGGCTTGCGCGGTTGCAAGGCAGTCATCTGCTCCACTTTTACCCGCGCACCACGGAACAGATTGTTACCCACTGCCAGCGCCGACGCCGCCTTGACCAGGTCTTCATCGTTGCGCCCCAGCACCAGCAGCACTTTGCTCCAGCGGTCGTCAGGGTGGTCGATCATATGCAGTACCGGGCCGTCAACCGGCGGGAACTGCTGCAGGTCGGCGAGGAACGCCGGGCGGCGGTCGTTGCTGGCGAACACGATGCTTGGCTGTGGCGTGCCCGCCCTCGCTGGCAGGCGGTTGTACAGCACCGGGAAGCTTGCCTTGCGCCAGCCGGCCTGGCTGCCGAAGTACGACGCCAGGATCGCCGCCGCACGTTGCTCGACCAGGCTCGGCACGCCGCTGAACACCACGGGCAGCTCTACCTTGCCCGTGTCACGCGCATCGAAGAACGGCAGCGGGAAGTACGCCAGGTCGTTTTCCAGCGCCAGCGCCTGCTCGTGCAACTGCACCTGGCTCTTGCGGTTCAGGTTCAACCACAGGCCGCTGTGTGCCGGGTCTTCACAGATGTCGGTGTAATGCCCGACAAACTCCAGGCGTACCCGATTGAAATCGCTGAGCAGCTTCGGGTCCAGCGGCAGTTCACGGCGCACGCGCTGACCAAGCTGCTCCTGCGCCACGGGCACCACGCCCATCAGTTCGTCATTGAGGTAGACGCGCAGGTGCGACAGGTTTGGCAGCAATGCTGGCGAAGGCGTGTAGTCCAGCTGCAGGCTGGCGTCGGTGGCCAGGCGGTCGCGACGGACGCCGAACTCGATGTTTTCACTGTTGCGCACCCCCAGCAGCAGGCTGTCGGACGCATGCCCCAACTGCTCGAAGGTTTTTGTCACCGGCCAGTTCGGTACGGCTGGCTCGGCAGGCGGGGCTACAGAGGCGGCAGTGGCACTCTGCGACAGGCCAGCCAGCAGCGCCATCGCCAGGCTCCAGGTACGCGCGTAATAACCAGTCATTGTGCGTCTCGATCAACAAGGTTCAAGGAAGGGGCAGCCCGCGGTGTGCGGGGCCAGTAGCTGGCCAGCCAGAGCGCCAGCGTGCGCAGTGGGCGCAGCCACGCGCGCACCCACGGCGGCGTGTGCTCGACCAGGCGCAGGTAACCGACACCGCCCAGCTTCAGCACATCGATCAGGCTGCGCAGCGGGCGCTCGACCTCATGCTGCTCGTTCCAGCCAAGCCAGGCGTCGGCACGGGCAAAGGTGCAATGCACCAGGTCGATGCGCTGCTGCTGGTCGAGGTCGTGGAACACCAGGCCAACGTGCTGCCCAACCGTGCGGGTGACACGGGCCTGGAAGGCGAATTCGCGCTGGCCACGGTTGAGCAGCAGGCGCACCTGCTCCCCGGGTTGCAGCGCAAGGCCTGCGTGCAACAAAAGGCCGACACCGCCATCGGAGTAATCGACCAGGGTGCAGGGGTAGGCATGACCGCTGGCCAGCACCAGCCCCGCCGGCAGGCGCATCTGCACCCGGTGGGCGCGGCGCACCTGGCGCACCTCGGCGGCCACGGCAACGGCAGCGCCAATGATCAGCAGGTTGTAGATCACCCACAACGAGCTGACGATCACCGTGCCGATTTCTGCCGCCGGGCCGGTGAACAGGCGCCATACCGCAAAGCCCAGGCCAGCCACGTTGAGTGCCGCCAGCCACAGGTATGGCTGGGCGATACGCCAGTCGAACTGCTCCTGCTCCATCAGGCCGCCCTTGGCGGTAACGTTGAACTTGCCCTTCTTCGGCGCGAACAGCGCGACCGTGGTCGGGCGCGCGATGTACCAGGCCAGCACGGTCTCGTACACCTCCCCCCAGAAGGTTTGCCGGTATTTGCCCTGCATGCGCGAGTTGGTCAGGCTGGCGTGGATCATGTGGGGCAACACATACAGCAGGATCATCAGCGCGGGCGCGTAGATGATGTAGGCATGCAGCAACAGGAACGCCAGTGGCGCAGTGAGAAACACCAGGCGCGGCAGGCCGGCCAGAAAGTGCAGCATCGCGTTGGCATAGCACACCCGCTGGAACAGGCTCAGCCCACGGCCGAACAACGGGTTGTCGGTACGGAAGATCTGCACCATGCCGCGAGCCCAGCGAATGCGCTGACCGATGTGCGCCGACAGGCTCTCGGTGGCCAGGCCCGCTGCCTGCGGGATGCTCAGGTAGGCCGACGTCCAACCTTCGCGGTGCAGGCGCAAGGCGGTGTGGGCATCTTCGGTGACGGTCTCCACGGCAAAGCCGCCGATGCTTACCAGCGCGGTGCGGCGCAGCACCGCACACGAGCCGCAGAAGAACGCCGCGTTCCACATGTCGTTGCCGTCCTGGATCAGGCCGTAGAACAATTCCCCTTCATTGGGGCGACGGCGGAACGAACCGAGGTTGCGCTCGAACGGGTCGGGCGAGAAGAAATGATGCGGCGTCTGCACCAGCGCCAGCTTCGGGTCCTTGAGGAACCAGCCCACCGTCATTTGCAGGAAGGAACGCACCGGCACGTGGTCGCAGTCGAAAATCGCGATCAGCTCGTTGCCGGTCACGCCCAGCGCATGGTTGAGGTTGCCGGCCTTGGCGTGCTTGCTGTCGGGCCGCACGATATAGCCCACCCCTACTTCGTCGGCGAACGCACGGAACGCGTCGCGGCGGCCATCGTCGAGGATATAGATGCGCAGGCACTCGCGTGGCCAGTCCAGGCCCAGGGCCGCCAGTACCGTGGTACGTACCACCGACAGATCCTCGTTGTAGGTGGGAATCATCAGGTCGACGGTTGGCCAGTGCTGCGGGTTGGCTGGCAGGTTCGCCGGCTTGCGCTGCAGCGGCCAGCTGGTCTGGATGTAGCCCAGGATCAGCACGAACCACGAGTAGGTTTCGGCCGCCAGCAGAATCACCCCGCACACAAGGTCGGTGGTGTCGTTCCAGTTCAGGGTGGCGGTGTAGCGCCACCACAGGTAACGGCAAGAGATGATGGTCGACAGCACGATCAGCATCAGCGTCGGGAAACGCCCCGGCATGTGCCGCACCAGCATGGCGATGCCCAACAGCAGGCAGATGAACATCAGCTGTGCCATGTAGCCAAAAGGCTCGGTCACACACAAAAGCGCCAGGCCGATCGCGCAGAGCGTGAGCACGCCGTAGAAGATGCGCCGGGCGAACACGCTCAAGCCGCGCAGGCGTGCCGAGGCCGCACGCCTGAAGGCACTGCCACGGTAGCGCGCGGGTACGCGCTGCAAGCTGCCAATCAACAGGCTGCGGCAACGGCCTGCAACCTGCCGCGCATGCCGCAGCCCAGCACGCACGATGGCCGAGACACGCTGAAAGCCCCCCGGTTGGCGTTGCGCCGGCTGCCGCCGCAGTAGCAGCCAAAGGCTCTGGATCAACAACCGTAACGGGTCCCCCAGGCTCGGGCGCTTGCCCGCCAGTTGCGGGTACAACCGCCGGCGCTCGGCCAACAGTGCCTGCCAGGCGGGCGACTCCAGGCGCAGGAACAGAAATGCCAACCATACGCCGAGGGTAAACAGCCAGGCGACCGGCAGACGCGCGCCGTGCGCCCTGAACCCGGTGTACGCCGACAGGGGGTTGAAGATCACGGCTGGCGCCTCGTCAGGCAGCGCACCGCCAGGCTCTGTACATCCCGGCAGGCCAGGCTTTGTGGTGCGTAGTGACCCAGCGGGGCCTTGCATGCCAGCGCTTCGGGAAACGCCTCGTCACGGTGTACCACCTGGATCGGCAAGCGATCACGGAACAGGTCGCGCCATACCATCAACAGGTCGCTTTGCAGGCGGCTGGCCGGGTCGTAGCGGTTGACCAGCAGCATGTCGTAACGCTCGACTGGCTGGCGCCCGAGCAGCAGATGGCTGGCCATTTCGGCCTCGGCCACCAATACCTGCACATCGGTCTCGATGCCGTGGCCAACGACCTCGGCCGGCAGTTGCGGCAGGTCGAACAACAACCAGTCGAAGTGCTCGGCCAGCTCGGCCTGGCGCGCGCGCCAAGCCTGCGCGTCAGGCATCGGTGCCCGCACGCCGCCAGGCAGGTTGCCGAACGGCAACAGGCACAAGCCATCGAGCACTTCATACACGGCATCGCCAAACGGCCGCCCTTCCCGCTCGGCCAGCGCCCAACCCTCCCGTACATCCAGCGGCAGGTTGAAGTGCAATCCAAGCATGTTGCCTGGGCACAGGTCGATCAGCAGCACGCGCTCGCCCACGCCCTGCAACGCATAGCCCAACGCCGCCAGCAAGGCGCTGCGCCCAAGGCCACCGCGCACGCCGTGCATGGCCAGGCTGGTCATGGCGATACCTCTTCATGCTTGGGCCTGGCCTTGTTCAACGTACCTTGGGTGTTGGCCCGGCAGCTTTCACCCAGCAACGGCCAGCGCTGCAACGCCTGCTGAACCCCTACCAGCATGGAAATGTCCTGGTAGTTGAGGTCTGGCATGGCCAGGTGCTGGCGCAGCTGGGCGATATCGTCGCTGCGGTCGGACGGGTCTGCCTTGCCAGTGTTCATGGGCGCTCCTCGGGAATCGGCTGCCAGTCGGGCTGGCCTTGCAGGCGCATGTAGCTGCGCCCCTGATAGTTCACAACCTGTGCCCCGGAGGTTTCCGCCACCTGTTCGGTGGTTGGCAGGTCGGTCAGCAGGCCGGGCACATCCAGCGCCTGCTGCTGGCCCAGGCCGGCGTACACGCGTGAAACGAGCTCGGACAGTGCCAGGTAGCTGGTCGGCGCCGTGACCCGCAGCGGCTCAATGCGCGCAGGCTGCCCCATGCCGATGAACTTCAGGCCCACCGGTACATGGGTGATCGACGGCGTGGGGATTTCACGCATGCCGGAAAGCTGCATGCGGTCGCCATGCAATGCCGCGCCGTGCTCCGGAACAATGGCCACGACCACACGGCGGCCACTGCGCTCCAGTTCGTCGAGGAAGGTGCCCAGTTCGCCGAACAGGCGGTTGGCGCGGGTGGCGTAATCGGCCACCCGGGTGCCGCCATCGGCGGTGACGATACGGTTGCCGTCATGCAGGCTGATGCTGTTGTAGAACAGCGACACATGCTCCGCCGCGCTCCCCTTGCGCTGCCCCCACCAACGACGCAGTACGTCCAGGTCGCTGGCAATCGGCGAGCCGTCGAAGCCGACCAGTGCACGCGGGAAGTCGGTGTTGCGCATGCCGGGCTGCGGCATCTGTTGCCGGGTGATGTCGCCGATGAAGTTGTCGAAGTGGCCACTGTGGTTGAGCAAGGTATTGCTCTGGAAACCGAGCTTGGCCAGGTTCTGGAACAACAGGCACTGTTCCGGCGCACCCTGGTAGAGGCCCGCGTGGGACGACTGCCCGCAGCTGGCACGCAGCACACGGATTGCCGCCGGCCCGCTGTACGAGGTGGCCGAGTTGAACTGGTCGAAGATCACGTCGAGCCGGGAGAACAGCGGGTTGTCACGCAGCCCGACGGCCGACAGGTCATCCCAGGCCAGCGAGCAGATGTTGATCACCAGCAGGTCGAACGGTTGTTCATCGGCTTTAGGCGCCGGGAATGCCGTCACCCGTGCCTGCTCGCGGGTGAAGAACTGCTCAAGCCAGCTGTCGAGGGTGGCATTGTCGGCGCTGGCGTGCACCGGTTCGGCCGTGGCACTGGCGGTTGCGCTGGGCACTTGGCCCGCGCCCGGCAACGGCAAGCTACCGATGGCGAGCCACACCAGCCCCAACAGGCTCAGGGTGCTCAGGCGCAGCCAGTGGCGCAGGTACAGGTACCCCACCAGCAGCAGGGCCAACGCACCCACCAGGTTCCAGTTGATGAAGCGGCCCAGCAGCTCCAGCAGGTAGTCCCACGAAAAGTCGAGCACCCCCGGCTGTGCCAGCAGGCGGCTGAAGGGTGGGAACCAGGTGTCCTGATAGAACAATGCGACGCCGATCGGCACCGCTAGCAGCTGCCGTGCAACCCGCAGCCAAGTGCCCGGCAGGGGCACCAGCAGAAACGCCGCGAACAACAGGTTCGGCAGCACCTGGAAGTCGAGCATGCCAAGGGCGACCAGCAGGAACTTGGCCAGGAAATAGAGGTTCCACCCTCCCAGTCCAGGCCAGCGGGCCAGTACCGGGAGGGTGGCGGTGGTATTAGTCATTGCGGGGTTCCTGGCGTACGGCGCGATGGCGTACGCCCAGCGGTTTCAGGTAACGGGGAGGAAGGCGGCGGCGCAACCAGCCGAGCAACGCGTTGCGCAAGTGCAACACCAGCAGTGCCAGGGCCGTGGTGACCAGCGCAGTCATGCCGATCACTTGCAGCAGTTGTACAAAGTTCATGGCGCACCCCGCTTGCCCAGAGCGACCCGGCGTGGCGTCAGGGCCGCCCTCGATTGCCCGGGTTGTTGGGCCAGTGCACCCAGCCGGGGCGGCTGTGGTGAATCACTTTCGAGGAAGGCCGGGGTACCCAGGCTGTCGACGCTGGCCAGAACCTCCTGGCTGATGAACAGCTCTTTCCACGACAGCTGGAAGATGTGGTCAAGCGCTTGCTCGATACCTTCGGACCGGCAGGCGAACAGAAACAGGAACAACACCTCGCCAACCACACAGGCAATGTCGCCATCGCGGCGGAACACCGTGCGCGAGCAGGCCTGCAATGGCGTAAGGCCGGGGGCCGGGCGCAACACCAGCAACTGGTGGACGATTTCGCCATTGCGCACGCCGTGCCACATGGCCTGCACGGCGCCGGCAAACACACGCGGCGCCACCAGCCCGCACACGGCCAACGGCCGCAACCGGGCAAGCAGGGCATCGAAATCGACGGGCAGGTGCCGACGCCAGATGTAACCCTGGATGCTTTCGACCATGGTCAGGAAACGCGACAGGCTGGCACCGAACGGCACGATCTGCGTGGCCCCGCAGGCCAGCAACAGTTGCTCGTCCTGGTAACGCAGGGTCGGTGCCATCTCACGCACCACCAGCTTCAAGGCATTGCCACGCAACTGGCGCAGGCGGTGCAGCTCACGCGCCAGGCTGTCCAGGCGCTGCCCGCCATCCATGGCAAAAATCACCGTAGCCGACACCGCACGGCTGGCCTTGGCACTCAGCTCTTCAAGGCTTTCGCTGACCTGCCAGTGTTCGGAAAAAGCGGGTGCGCCTTCCAGTACCGGGCGCTGGGCCAGGTACAGCAGCTCGTCGCCACCGGTGTCGGACGGCGCCTGCGCTGCGCCGTTAACGGCAAACCCTGCGTCAAGGCGCGTCAGCGCCAGGTCCCGGGTACCGGACTTGCCCAGCGGGTTGCTCCAGAAATGCTGCAGGTACCGCAGCCCACCTTTGCCGCGGTACAGCTGGGCCAGCCCGTCCACGCCCTGGTTGAACGCGCCCAGGCTTTCGACCAGCCCGGCACCCTGCCCGCTGCTGATGACCAGCAACAGCGCACCTTCGGCCAACAACGCCGGGCGCAGGGTATCGCACCACTGGACGACGTTATCGGCCGCCCAGGTTTCGGCGGGCATGAGCAGAATCAGCGCACGCCCAGGCGCGTCGATACGTGGCAGGTCTTCGACCAGGCGCAAGGCGGATTGCGGGTTGGCCTGGTAAAGCGCGAGTTCGGCCGGCCCTTGCGCTGCATCAAGCGCACCCGGCACGTCAGCCAGGGTTTGTGCGTCGGCAATCAGGGCGGCCCGAACCTGCTCGGGCATGCCCGCGAGCACCTGGCGGCACAGTAAAGTGGCATCCTCGGTGGTATCACACGCCAGCCAGTACAGTCCTTGTACATGAAGCTGGCTGCTTTCGGCACCCATGCCGGAAATAGCCAACAACGGCATTCCATTCGTCAAAACAGTGGCTCTAATTCTAAAAAATTGAAACGGCTTCGAAAGATGATGCGCGATTGCTACAGACTTTTCCTGACGCATGTCAAAAAAACGGCAAACAGCACACTTGCACCAATTTAGTGCGTCAATTCTACAGCATTGAGCCAAAAAAATGTCAACAGGAAATGTAATGAATTGCAAAGTTATGTGTTGATCGCCCTTTGCCGGGCTTTCTGACGGACGAAAAAATGCCCCCGCAGGCTAATGCCAGTCAGTTAAGCAATTTTGGGCCGCGTTGCGGCCCATCGCCGGGCAGCCCCCGCCCCCCCGGGCAGCCCCAGGGGTGTGTTGAGTGGAAAAGGGGTGGGGGGGGGGGTGGGGGGGCT
>NZ_JBIVXJ010000025.1:0-73339 GCF_044769185.1 Pseudomonas sp. NPDC090592 | reverse complement strand
ACAGCGCATGGCTTGAGTTCAGTGCAATCGGTGTGGGAGCTGGCTTGCCGGCGATGGGCTGCACAGCAGCCCCGGCAGTCTTAACTGACTGGCATTACCCCGCAGGCAGGCCTGCGGGGGCTCGTTGAGTCAGATCAACGTTGCAGCGAAGACGCGGCCTCCAGGCTCATGCCGCGCGTTTCAGGTGCCAGCCATACCGACACCACCAACCCGGCAAGCGAGACCAGCGCAGCAACCAGCATGGTGTTGCCGATGCCAATGCTCTGCAACGAAATGGGCACCAGCCAGGTACCGGCGGCAGAGCCGATACGCGACATCGACGAACCCATGCCCACCGCAAATGCACGAATTTCGGTAGGGAACAGTTCGTTGGGGTATACCAGCTCCAGCACTTGCGCCCCGCCGATGAACAGCGCATAGGCACCGAACAGCACCAGCACCAGCACCTCGGAGCCGCTGGAGAATACGCCCAGCCCCAACAGTGCCAGGGTGGACCACAGGAAGCTGTGGATGATCAGCGGGCGCCGGCCAAGGGTGTCGATCATGCGTGTGGCGACAATGCAGCCGACCACGAACAGCAAGGTAATCAATACCGAGCCGTAGGAAGCCCAGTCACCTTTGAGGTTGAGTGCCTGCAACACCACCGGTGCAAACGAGTACACCGCAAACATCGGCACCACTGCGGCGCTCCAGAACACCGCGACAAACAGCATGCGCTTGCCATAACCCGAGCGCAGCAGCGCGCTCAGCGACACCTTCTGCTCTGTGGCCTGCTCAGGCATGTTGGCCAGGGAGAAAGACGGCCCGTACACCTGCTTGATGATGCGCTCGGCCTCATCGAAGCGGCCCTTGCTCATCAGCCAGCGTGGCGACTCAGGTGTTTTCAGGCGGATGATGAACAGCAGAGCACCGAGCACCCCGGCGCTTGCCAGCACCCAGCGCCAGGCATCATCACCCCCGCGCGCCAGGATGAAGTTGCCCACGATATAGGACAACGCCGCCCCGGCAAACCAGAGGATGGTCAGCCCGGCCAGGCGACGGCCGCGGTGCTTCTGCGGCAGGAACTCGGTGAGCAATGAACCCGCAACCGGGTACTCAAGGCCCACGCCGACGCCCACCAGGAAGCGCAGCACAAACAGCGCAAAGCCCGACTCCACCCAGAAGGTGCCGACCGAACCGACGATGAACAGGATGGGGCCGATGAAGAACAGGCGACGGCGCCCGACCTTGTCGGTCAGCCAGCCACCCAGGAAGCCACTGCAGAACGTTCCCAGCATGGCCGAAGCGGCAACCAGGCCCTGCCAGAACGAATCCAGCTTGAGGTAATCGGAAAACTGCACGATCACCACCCCGATGATACTCAGGATATAACCGTCAAGAATCCAGCCGCCGCCGGCACGCAGGGTCATCAACTGGTGGAAACGGTTTAATGGTACATCTTCGATTGAAACTGTACTGCTTGTCACAGCGAGTGCCCCTTGTGGTCTTAATTATTGTTGGAACCTGAAGACGTTCAACTCGAACTTCATAGTTGGCACCCGGTTACAGGCAGACGCGCGCGCATGGCGACACAGTCCGCAGCCCCGGGGCGCTCTGACAAATACATTGTCTACTATGTGTAGACACAGCATAGATGAGGCTTTCAGCCAGGGTCAACGCTGCTGGCGGTGTCCAGATGCCGGGTAGTTAGGGAAGGAATCAAGTACCTCTTCGGTGTCAAGTACCGTGCGCTAGGGCAGCGCTGAAAAATAAAATAAAAAGTCGATTTCAGTGGCGCGATCCGACATTTTCATGGCGCTGCCAGAAGGTTCTCGTACGTCAACAACGACCTGCCCGGCATTAAAATTTTTATCAAATAAATGCGCCAATCTGTCGCATGGACAACATCAGCATGTCGCCGAGTGGAAAGTTTGAAACTTGCGTTGTAAATGCTTGTCCAGAACATGTCATTTATTGCCTGAACACGACACCCTGCAATCAACCTGTCAGGCGCCAATATCGGTTTGCCCGCCGTGATAAACGCTGCACCACGAGCGTGTTCCTGCAAGCGAATGCCCGGATGTGCGGTATGGTTACCCGGTAAGCAAAACCTGATTTTCGGAGACCAACATGTTTCGTGTTTTTGAACGCTGGCTCGACCCGTTCCCCCCTGATGAAGTGCCGCCGCCACCGGTGGGCCTGTTGCGTTTCATGTGGGCCTGCACCCGGGGCGCCCGCGGCTACATCCTGGCCCTTGCACTGCTCAGTGCTGCGGTGTCGGTTTACGAAGCCTGGCTGTTTGCCTTCCTTGGCCAGGTGGTCGACCTGCTTTCAAGTTGGCAGGCAGGCGGTGCCGTTGGTGCCGAGGAGCGCCGTGTCCTGTGGGGTATCGGTATCGTGCTGCTGGTCAGCGTCGGGCTGGTGGCGCTGCGCACCATGGTTCAGCACCAGGTGCTGGCGATCAACCTGCCGCTGCGGCTGCGCTGGGATTTTCACCGGCTGATGCTGCGCCAGAGCCTGTCGTTCTTCTCTGACGAGTTTTCAGGCCGGGTCACCACCAAGGTGATGCAAACGGCCCTGGCAGTGCGCGAAGTGCTGTTTACCGTCATCGAAATACTGCCCGGTATTGGTGTGTACTTCATTGCGATCATCGCCCTGGCCGGTGGTTTTGCCCTGAAGCTGATGCTGCCGTTCATTGCCTGGCTGGTGTTGTTCGGGCTGGCCATGCTGTATTTCGTGCCGCGCCTGGGCAAGGTTGGCCAGGAGCAGGCCAATGCCCGGTCGTCGATGACCGGGCGGGTGTCGGATGCCTACACCAACATCACCACGGTCAAGCTGTTCTCGCACTCCAGGCGTGAAGCGCACTTCGCCCGCGCGGCCATGGAGGACTTCAAGCAGACCGGCTTTCGCCAGATGCGCCTGGTCAGCCAGTTCGAGATCGTCAACCAGGCATTGGTGGTGGGCCTGATTTTTGGCGCAGGTGGCTACGCGCTGTGGCTGTGGCACCAGGGCCAGGTCGGCACCGGGGCAGTGGCGGCAATCACCGCGATGGCCCTGCGCATCAACGGCATGTCGCACTGGATCATGTGGCAGATGACCTCGCTGTTCGAAAACATCGGCACCGTGCAGGACGGCATGGCCACCCTCACCCGCGGCCCCAAGGTGCAGGACGCCCCCGATGCAGGCGAACTTGTTACGCAGGGCGGCGCGGTAACATTCGACAAGGTCAGCTTCAACTACAACGGCGAGCGCCAGGTGCTGAACGACCTTAGCCTGCACATTCGCCCAGGCGAAAAGGTCGGGCTGGTCGGCCGCTCGGGCGCAGGCAAATCCACGCTGATCAACCTGCTGCTGCGTTTCTACGACGTGGACAGCGGTGTCATCCGCATTGACGGGCAGAACGTCGCCAAGGTCACCCAGGACAGCCTGCGCAGCGCGATTGGCATGGTCACCCAGGACACGTCGCTGTTGCACCGTTCGATTCGCGACAACATTGCCTACGGCCGCCCGGACGCCACCGAGGGGCAGATACGCGCTGCTGCGGCCAATGCCCAAGCCGACGGGTTCATCAGCCAGCTCAGCGACCGCCAGGGCCGCAGTGGCTACGATACCTTGGTGGGTGAGCGCGGTATCAAGTTGTCCGGTGGCCAGCGCCAGCGCATCGCAATCGCCCGGGTAATGCTGAAGAACGCGCCAATCCTGTTGCTGGACGAAGCCACCAGTGCGCTGGACTCGGAAGTGGAAGTGGCCATTCAGGAAAGCCTGGACGAGATGATGCAAGGCAAGACGGTTATCGCCATCGCCCATCGGCTGTCGACCATCGCGGCCATGGACCGGCTGATCGTGATGGATGAAGGGCGCATCATCGAGCAAGGTACACATGCCGAGCTGCTGGCGAAGAATGGTACCTATGCCCGGCTGTGGCAGCACCAGAGTGGTGGGTTCCTGGGTGAGGACCAGGGGGTGGCCGAGGCGGTGGAATAGGCGAACGTACCCGCCACCGCGCTGCCTTTTTCGCGGGCAAGCCCTAATGCCAGTCCGTTAAGAATGCCGGGGCTGCTGTGCAGCCCATCGCAGGCAAGCCAGCTCCCACACCGATTGCACTGAACTCAAGCCATGCGCCGTACCTGTGGGAGCGGGCTTGCCCGCGAAAAGGGCAACGCAATTCCCCCGCCATGCCGCCTCAATCCATCACTGGCCGGAGCAATGCCTGCGCTTCATACAGTGTGGGCAAATACCGCAAGCGTATTTCATCCACGCTCAACCGCGAAGCATGGGTAGTGATGGTCAGCGTCGCTTTCAACTGCCCGGCCCGGTCCAGCAGCGGCACGCCAAGCACACGCATACCCACTTCATACTCCTGATCGACAATGCAGTACCCCTGCTCCTTCACCCGCAGCAATTGCGCCTCCAGTTGCAGGCGGTCTACCTGCGTGTAAGGCGTCAACGCCTGCACCAGGTTGCGTGCAAAGTACTCGTCCCGCTGCCCCTCATCCAGCCACGCCAACCAGATACGCCCACTGGCCGTGCAGTACATCGGCACCCGTGAACCGGGCCTGATCGACAACGAAGCTACATGGCTATAGCGACTGCGCACCAAGTGGATGATCTCGTCACCATCGCGAGTCCCCACCGACACGTGTTCCTGTATCTGCCGTGCCACCTGCTCCACGATTGGCCGCAGCATGCGCGGTAACTGCGCAGAATCCACATAGGCCTGGCCGATGCGCAAAGCCTTGGGCGTCAGCCAGTAGTCGCGGCTGTCGGTCTCGGCAAAGCCCTCGTGCACCAAGGTCAGCAGAAACCGCCGTGCAGCGCTTGGCGTAAGGCCAGCCAACCTGGCCGCCTGCGGCACGCTCAGGCGCGGCCGCTCGGCACTGAACAACTGCATCAGCGCCAGGCCTTTCTGCAAGCCGGCGATCAGGTCACGGGGGTGGATGACGGGCGTATTCATCAATTCGACTCTTGAGCGGTCAGGAATATCAGCCGATTACTGCGATTACCGGCTCATGATTGCGATTATCGCACTATAAGCCCTCCCAGCGCATTGTTGCTTTCCCACCCCTGCCTCACGCTTGCCTCCACAACAACGCCAATAAGGAGGTCAGCATGATTCGTGGTTCCACTGAACTGGTTGCCATCGTCGGTTCGCCGATTGCCCAGGTTAAGTCGCCCGAGAACTTCAACACCTGGTTCGCCAACAACAACTGCAACGTTGCCATGCTGCCGATCGACCTGCATGAGGCAGCGCTGGACAGCTTTGCCGACAACCTGCGCGGTTGGCAGAACCTGCGAGGCTGCGTGGTTACCGTACCTTACAAACAGGCCATGGCCAGCCGCCTGGATGGCCTGAGCGAACGTGCGGCCGCCCTGGGTTCGGTCAATGTGATTCGCCGCGAGCCCGGTGGGCGCCTGCTCGGCGACAACGTGGATGGTGCCGGCTTTCTCGGCGCAGCACGCAAACATGGCTTCGCGCCTGCCGGCAAACGAGCCTTGGTGATCGGTTGCGGCGGTGTCGGCAGTGCCATCAGCCATGCACTGGGCGAGGCCGGCATTGCCAGCATCACCCTGCATGACCCCAGTGCTGCGCGCCTGGGTGCTGTTTGCGAACTGCTGGGCAATGCCTTCCCCGCACTTGCCATCAGCACGCAATTCAGTGGGCTGGAAGACTTCGACCTGGTGGCCAACGCCTCCCCGGTGGGCATGGGAGCAAGCCAAGAGCTGCCACTGTCTGCCGCGCTGCTGGCGACCTTGCAGCCCGACACCCTGGTCGCCGACGTGGTCACCTCGCCCGAGATCACCCCGCTGTTGAACCGGGCTCGCCAGGTTGGCTGCGCGATCCAGACCGGCCCGGAAATGGCCTTCGCTCAACTCGGCCACCTCGGTGCATTCATGGGCGTCACCCCGTTGGAGATCTGAAGCCATGGCAGCGATCGAGCATACACGACACCATTTTGACCTGGTTGTGCTGGGCAGTGGTGCCGCAGGTTTTGCCACGGCGGCCACGGCGGCGTGCCGGGGGCTGAAGGTGCTGGTGGTGGAAAAGGCCGACCGGTTCGGTGGCACATCGGCGATTTCCGGCGGTGCGGTTTGGCTGTACGGCACCGATCAAGCCCGTACTGCCGGGGCCAAGGACTCGCCCGAGGCCATGCGCACCTACCTCAGGCATGTCATCGGCGACGGCTACGAGCCCGCGCTGGCCGATGCCTTCATCGAGCACGGCCCGCAGGCGCTGCGGTGGCTGGAGCAGCATACCGAGCTGCGCTACGCCCTGCGCCCGCACTCACCGGACTACTACCCGGATGCACCCGGTGCTACGCAGTTCGGCCGAGCACTGGAAATGGTCGAGTACGACGGCAAGCACCTCGGGCAACGCTTCAAGGACCTGCAAATGCCTCCGCCCGGCATGCTGCTGTTCGGCGGCATGATGGTCAACCGCGTGGATATCCAGCATTTTCTCAGCATTCGCCGCTCGCCCCGATCGCTGTGGCACTGCCTGAAGCTGATGGCACGTTACGCCCGGGACCGCCTGCAACACCCACGTGGCACCCGGCTGACTACCGGCAACGCACTGATCGCCCGCCTGGCTACCAGCGCCTTCGCCCGCGACGCACAGCTGTGGTTGCGCAGTGAAGCGCTGGAGCTGATCGTTGAACGGGGTGTGGTCAAGGGCGTGGTAGTGCAGCGCGAAGGCCGTCGCGAACAGGTGCTGGCCCGTGGTGGGGTGGTGTGTGCCATGGGCGGTTTCGCAGCTGGAGCGGTTGCCGCAAGCTACCGCCCCAACGCAGCCGCTACACACTTGACCATGTCGCCCGACAGCAACGACGGCGCAGCCCTGCGCCTTGGCCAAGCCGTGGCTGCCGCCCAGGGCGAAGGGCTGGCGGCCAACTTCTTCTGGGCGCCGGTTTCGCAACTGTGCCATGCCGGAGGTGAGCGCGAGCGCTTCCCGCACCTGGTCACCGACCGGGCCAAGCCAGGCGTGATCGCGGTGGACCTGGCCGGGCAACGCTTCGTCAACGAATCCGACTCTTACCACCACTTTGTGCAGACCATGCTCGCCAAGGATCTGTCCAGCTGCTGGCTGATCTGCGATGCCGAGGCCATGAACCGCTACGGCCTGGGCCTGGCACGGCCCAAGCCGGTGAATAACCAGGCGCTGATCGACGCCGGCTACTTGCACCAAGGCGCAACGCCGCAAGCCCTGGCCCAGGCCATCGGCGTCGACCCGCAGGTGTTCGGGCAAACCCTGGAACAGTTCAACGTCGATGCCCGCAATGGCATTGACCGCGCATACGGCAAGGGCGGCAACAGCTACAACCGCTACATGGGCGACCCGCAACACACGCCCAACCCCTGCCTGGCGCCACTGGCGACCGGGCCGTACTACGCCATCCGCCTACACACCGGTGACCTCGGTTCAGCCCGCGGCCTGGTGACCAACGCCGATGCAAACGTGCTGAACCGCGACGGCCAGCCCATTACCGGGCTGTATGCGGTCGGCAACGACATGAACTCACTGATGAAAGGCACCTACCCCGGCCCTGGCATCACCCTGGGCCCTGCCCTCACCTTCGGCTGGCTTGCTGCCAACCACGTCACCACACGCCTGCAGGCACCAACCACCCAAACGGAGACCCCAGCATGTACTACGAACTGAGAACCTACACCCTCGACCCGCTGAAAATGGCCGACTGGCTGGCCTTGTACCAAAGCCACGCGCTGGAAGTGCAAAGCGAACACCTGGGCAACCTGGTCGGCTTTTTCACCAGTGAGTTCGGCGACGTCAACCAGGTGGTACACATCTGGGGCTATGCCAGCCTCGACGACCGCATGGCACGGCGCGCCGCCATGGCAGCAGACCCACGCTGGGCAGCGTTCTCGCAGCGCAATCGCGAGTTGGGCGCCGTTGTGCGCCTGCAATCGCGGTTGCTGCGGCCTACCGGCTTTTCGCCCCTGAAGTAACGCATGCCCCCTCCACCAACGCCTGAGCGGAACCCTCTCAATGCAACCCCTCGAATGTGACGTACTCGTCATCGGCTCTGGTGCCTCTGGCCTGGCTGCCGCCGTAACCGCCGCGCATCACGGCCTGCACGTGATCGTCGCGGAAAAAGCCGGCCAGCTGGGCGGCACCAGCGCCTGGTCGGGGGGCTGGCTGTGGGTGCCGCGCAACCCGCTGGCCATCGCTGAAGGCATCATCGAAACCGACGATGCCCCGGAGCGTTACCTGCGGGCGCAAACCCACGCCAGTGAGCTGGACCCACGCCAACATGCATTCCTGCGCCATGGCCCGGAGATGGTGGCGTTCTTCCAGCAGCACACTGCCGTGCAGTTCCAGTCCGGCAGCCGCATGCCCGACATGCGCGACGGCGACGGCAGCGCTGGCGGCGGCCGATCGCTGTGCGCACTGCCCTACGACGGGCGCCTGCTCGGGCCTTGGCTGCACAAGCTGCGGCCGCCCCTGGACATTGTCAGCCTGGCCGGCATGGGCATTGCCGGCGGCCCCGACATGGCAGCCTTCTTCAATGCCACCCGCACGCCCAAGGCGGCGCTGCACGTTGGCAAGCGCCTGCTGCGTCACGGCCGCGACCTGCTGCTGCATCGCCGGGGTTTGCAACTGGTCAATGGCAATGCACTGGTGGCACGCCTGCTACGCAGCGCGCTGGACCTGGGCGTGACACTGCTGACCGACAAACCGGCGAGTCGCCTGTTGGGTGAAGGGCGAGTCAGCGGCGCGCTGTTTGCCGATGGCCAGGTGATCCATGCACGGCGTGGCGTGGTGCTGGCCTGTGGCGGCTTCCCGCATGATCGCCATCGCATCGCACAATTGATGCCGCATGCGCCTGATGGCAACCAGCATTACGCTGCCGCGCCCAGGGAAAACAGCGGTGACGGCCTGCGCCTGGGTGAACAGGCCGGTGGTGTGGTAGGTACTGCGCTGGCGCAGCCCGGTGCCTGGGCACCGGTATCACGGGTACCCCGCAGTGATGGCAGCTTCGGCCATTTCCCGCACCTGATCGACCGTGCCAAACCCGGCTTCATCGCTGTACGCCGGGATGGCCGACGCTTCGTCAACGAAGCCGATTGCTACCATGACTTCATGAATGCACTGTTCGCTGCCACGCCGCAAGACCAGGTACCTGAGGCCTGGCTGATCTGCGACCACGCCGCGCAACGGCGCTATGGCATCGGCTGGGCCAAGCCGTTTCCCTTCCCCACCCGCTATTACCAGCGTCGTGGCTACCTGCAAAGCGGCGCTACCCTGGCACAACTGGCGCAACGTTGCGGCATAGACGCTGAGCAGTTGCAGCGTACGGTGGCAGGCTTCAACCAGCATGCGGCCCAGGGTGAAGACCCGGCCTTCCAGCGTGGCGCGTCAGCCTACAACCGGGCCCAGGGCGAACCGCAACAGGCACCCAACCCGTCGCTTCGGCCATTGTTGAAGGGGCCGTTTTACGCGGTGAAACTGCTGCCAGGCAGCCTTGGCACCTTCGCCGGCCTGGGCACCGACGCCTCGGCCCGTGTGCTGGACCACGCGGGGCAGCCGATACCCGGGCTGTTTGCGGTGGGTAACGACATGCACAGCGTGATGGGTGGGTACTATCCGAGCGGTGGCATTACGCTTGGGCCAGGGATGACATTCGGGTATCTCGCCGGCAAGGCGTTGAGCAGTTCATAGCCCAAGGCGAATCAAACCAATGTCATCGCTCTACCAATCCCCCGCACGCATTGCTTTGCGGCACTATCCGAATATCCACACGCCGATTTTCTGCCCGCCCATCAAGGGTATCATTGCTGCTCACCGGCTGGCTGGCTGCCACCCCTTGAACAGCAAAGCAGCTATCCGGAATACCCCCCATGCGCTGCATCCAGTCGCGCACGGCAGAGGCCCTGGCTCGGGACAGTTCAAGATTCCTGGCGGCATCACCTTGCGCATCCGCATGCCCGGAGATAACGATCAGCCAACCCGGTTGAGCCTTGATATCAACCAGCGCATTGATCAGCAGCCTGGTTGAACCAGACTTCAGCTCTGCACTGCCAGGGTCGAACAGATTCAGACTCTCCAGCTGAATAGGCTCGGGCGTGCGGGGCTCATCGGCTTGTTTGGATGCCCAATCTTGCCAGCCCAGCCAACCCACAAAAACAGAGCAGACCGCTGATGTCAGCAACCACGGCAACACCGCGCGCTTATGCACCGCAGGCTCGACCACAAAGGTGTAGGTCGGTGGTGCTGCGACCATCGTGGCGATCTGAGTGCTTGCCGTAGGCTCGGCTGGTGATGCCCATGATTGCAACGCAAGCGGCATCGGCACATCCCTGCTGCCCGACAGCCGTTGCATCAGGCTGCTGATCTGTTGGCGAAACACCTTCAGCGAAGCCAAGGGGGCGTGACCAAGCTGCTCCAGACGGTGCTCCAGCCGCCCCAGCTCAACAATCAGTTCCCTCAGCATCGTCAAACTTGACCCGCCCCATGCCACCATTCGAACCAGAGGATGCAGTTGAGCAAACAACCAGGCGATAAGATCGAGCCGAGCTGAAGCCTGCACCGGCCACAAGCGCGGCCACTCGTCCGTGAGGGTAGAAAGCAATGCCACCCCCTCGGTCAAACCAGCGAATCCCGTACGGTAGCTACGCGCCAATATGAAGGACACCGCCGTCTGCAGCTCAACCCCGTTCCGTTCGAAGAGCCTCAAGCACAACGCTTCAACTTTTGCCCAGTCAACGTCAGGGCACGCGGGGTGATCGAGCCTGGCCAATTCGCCACGCAATACGTTGAACTCATCAAAGCCGCCTGGATCCCCACCCAGGCGAATCCGCATTTCAAAAAGTGCCGTCATCTGGCCTCCTTGTCCGTTGATCTATGGCCTGGAGAGATAGCCTTCCTGCTTCAGGTGCCGCACAACCACCCTTCCGTCAGGTGCAAGCGTGGTCCCGAATGTGGTCCGGCCACCGCCCTGGACGCGGACCTCGAGTGCGTACTCCAGATGGCCTGGCCGTCGCTGAGTCAGCAACTCGATGCGCACTTCTTCGAGCCGCGGCTCATACCTGCGCAAGGTGCTCACGATTTCATTCATCAAGCCATGGGCCGAGGCCGGCAAACCTTGCAGAACCGTGCCCATGTCCGGCAAGCCATAGTCCGGCAGATGGGCGATTGTGCCGGCCCGGCTGTTTAGAATGCGCTGAAGGTTGTCCAGAACCGAAAGCGTCAGCTGATCATCCTCACTGACCCGGCCCAGCTCCAACTCCCCGCTGAAGTTCTGCAGCAGTGTTTCGTAAAGCGAAGGGCTTGGCTCGATCATAGGTTCAGTCCTCGGTACGCGGGCGCAACTTCAAGCGGTTGTCACCCAGCTCGACGAACCTCGGCAGGTCCGGGTCGAGGTCATCACGCTGCAAGGTCAGCCGCCACGCGTTTTCCTCCATGGCCGGGTTTCGGAACAGGGCGATCACGGCGATGTACTGAGCCTCCCTGCTCATAGGCGTGCTGAGCTGAGCCGCCTCGCCTGGTTTCACCACTACGGCCTGTTCGTTCAGCAGGTCGCCACCCAGCACGCGCTCCCCGTGGCTGACCAGATCATCGTAGGTTGCCCGGTCCAGTGCCTTGTGATCACGCAACTGGTAGACACGCACCAGCACTGGAACAGACAACCCGCCCATCTCGGTGCTGGCAGTATTCATCGCTGACCGGCCGGTAAAATCCAGATGCAGTGTTTTGACTTGCTTGTAGAACAGTCCACGGGCCGTCGAAGCGGTGCTATCGACGACCTTCTGGGTGATGCCACAGCCGGCCAGCAGTATCGCCAGCGCCACGCCCGTGAAGTGTTTAGAAGCGGTACGCCACATGCGCTACCTCCCTGTTGCAAGGATTCAGTTGCAGGCCTTGATAGCGGCCCAGGTTGACTGTGATGGTGTCGGGGTGGGCCATCGCCGCTTCGCCCGTCGGTAAATCCAGTACTGCCGTCATGCCCAACCTGACCTGCGCACGGCCCAGCACCGGAACGGGCAACAGGCGCAGCGGAATCGACAGCTGTAGCTTTGCCGTACAGCGCCAGCCCAGGTACACCTCCAACAACACCCGCAAGTCGAGCAGCAGCTGACCACCAGGCAGCCACTCACGCGCCTCTTGCGGGTCATCGGTATGCAGCAGCAGGCGCAACTGGCTGTTCGCATCAACTGCGACAGCGCCCAGCGGCATGCCTTGGGAAAGCTTGACCGGGCGCTCGATTGCCAGGCTGGCCGGCCGCTCAAGCACCACACGTCTCGGCCAATGCCCGGTTACATGTGCCTGTGTGCCCGGAGCCAGCAGCCTGACCAACGCTGAAACACCCTCGGCGTTGCGGGTGGGTAAGCGCATTACACTGAGCAACGCCAGGAAGCGTGACATGGGCGTGGCAATACGCTTGGCCGTACCTGGGACCCCAAGCCCGATCAAGCCCAGCAAGCACTGTGAAGTCGCATCATGCGCGCCCGCCTCGAAGGTTGCGGGGTACGAATACTTGCGCCAGATCCGGTAGAACTGGGTGAACAACCGATGGTTGAAGATATCGAGAAACGCCTCGACTGCTTCGTGACCCTCCCGGCGCTGGGCGATGTCGTCCAGATAGGCTGTAGGCAGCGGCGAATCGACGCCGTACAAGCCCAGCAACCGGGTACGGACCGTGAGGGGGCGTTCGGGGTGGGCGTCGTCGCACTCAATGGCCTTCAGCTCACTCGCGGGGAACCCCATACCCGGGTCGGGCCGAAAGCGGACCCCGTCATCACCAGGGTGTGCAGTGCTGCCCAGCGGCGGTTGATCAGCCAGCACCTGCTCCAGCAACTGGCAGAAGCGATACACGTTAGCCGAGGCCACCCGTTCTTCCAGCAGGGGTAATAGCCCGTCAGCCTTCAGCCGGGAATACGCTGACTGTGATGTTCGCTCCATCGCAGGCACCTCCCGGTAGGTTGCAGGATCAACGTCAGTTGCGTGAACAGGTGAATGTCGGCATACAGGGCGAAGAACCGGCTGAGCATTTCACCGAACAGGCAGATATCGCCCTCGCCCGAGAAGCCATTGCTGTCGAGCGTCACCTCGATATCCACGCCACGCAGCAAGAAGCCTTTCTCGAATCGCTGGATCAGGTGGTGCTTGACGTCAACAATGGCTTCCAGGCGACGGCGGTTGGCTTCGCTGCCCGTCCACTCGTATAACGCCAACGTGCCACGCAGTACTTCAGCACTGCTGAGCATGGGCAAGAAGTTCGAGCCCAGATGGCTGAGCACACGCCAATGGAAACGATCACGGTTTGGGGGATAGCACGGCAACGAAGGCGAAGTCAGGTTGCGCGCCTGCAACCCGGCCTGGCTGGACTGCGCGGCAGCGTCGAGCAACGTACTGCGCAGTGCCTTGCGCGGCAGCTGGCCATTGGTTCCGGTAAGGCGCAATGACAGGCTTTTGCGCTTGACCAGCACATCCTTGTCAAAGCCTTCGCCGCCCAGGATCAGCCAGGTGTCATGCAGACCATTGGCGCCCTGCTTGAGGCGTGTATGAAAATACCGCTCCGGGGCTTCGTCGCGGAGCATGCCCCCCTTGTGGCGAAAACTGCTGAAAGGCACGTAGTCCTGACGGACACTGTTGCTTGACCCGCAGACACTGTCGACGGAATAGATTTCCGTGTGCCCGTCCTGCAACCGCATCGGGCGAAGCAGATACTCGTTCTGCAGCGGGTCCAGGTTGAGCGGGTCCGCGTCCAGTGGGAACAAATTGATCACAGGCACCGCGTGTAAACGGATGTGCTCCTGGTTGGGCGTAAAGGCATGCGGCCATGCTTCACAGAGCACGACCTCAAGCTCGAACCAGGCAGCGCCCATTGGCAATGCCATGGCCTCCAGGCCGCACAACGTCACGAACATGAATTTTTCGCGGAACGTGAAGTACTCAAGTAACAATTGATAGCCGCTGAAGGCACTGTCGCCTTTGGGCCAAAGACGGTCATCGTCAGCGAAGCCCTTGGGCTTGAAGTGGCCGTCGAGCGCCTGGCGTTCTGCCTCGCCCGGCATTCGCACATACAGCGCCTGTACCTTCAAGGTAAGTGCCTGATGCAATGCGCTGGCCAATGCCGCATCCGCGTTCAGGTACAGCGGTATCTGAGCAAGGTCCAGCTGCCCCCAATCTGCCATCTCCCCGCACAAGAAACGCAAACGCAGCAGCGCACGCCCATCAGGCTCGTGATCGAGGCGCACAGTGTCGAGCGTGATCGGTTGAAGCGGCAAATCCTGTGTGGTGGTATAGCAGCAGCGGGTACGTTGAGGCCCCACTGGCTGTGACAGCACCTCAAAGCCCTCGGCAATGGTTGCGCTGCCTTTCATCTGGCTGACGTCAGGCAGCAACTCCACGATGGCCAGCGAGGGGATGGTGCGCAGGTAATGCGGCCACAGCAGGCTGACCAGCCCCTCGGTCAGCTCGGGCAGGTCATCGTCCAGCTTTTCACGCAGGCGCCCCATCAGGAACGCGAAGCCCTCGAACAGGCGCTCCACATAGGGGTCGTGCGCACCAGGCTTATCCATGTTCAGCTGCGCCGCGCGGTCCGGAAACGCCTGGGCAAATTCTTTACCCGCTTCGCGCAGGTAGCGCATTTCGGCATCGAAGTACCGTAGGGTGAGGTTGTCTTTATTCAAAACAGGGTCCTGATCAATGTGGGTTAGCCGCACAGCACCGCAGCACGTACCGGGTCAATGGCTACCAGCGCCGCCAAATGGTGCTCCATCTGCCGTGCCAGGGCCGGCCGGTCGGCGTCGTTGCGCTGGGCTTTCAGCCGTAGCAGCTTGAGCAGGCGCGCCTTGACCTCGAAGATCAGGTCAGGCTCCCAGTCGGCCAGTGCGTGGCGGTGCGCGGCGGCATCCAGTTCAGTGAACAAATGAATGGCCAGTTCGGCCTTGCCGTACTGCTCAGCCACCCGGGCCATCAACAGGCGCAGCAACCAGCGTTGCCGCCCCGCGTGGGCATCAGGCCGGCTTGCCAGCCAGGCCAGCGCCGGCTCGACACCCTCGGCATCGGCTTGTGCCAGTGCCTCGGGTTCCAGCGCGAGGATTTCGCAGGTTGCCGCCGTGGTTGCAGAAGCTGCAGCAGGTAGCCACTGCGCGGTGCGGCTATCGCTGACGTGCTGGTTGATCCAGTCGCGTGTGGTTTCATCCGCGAAGGCCGAGCCATCGCTCCAGTACAGCGCCTCCAGCCCTGGCAACCGCTGCAACAGCATGTTCAGGTCGTTTTTGACGATCTCGGCCCAGCTACCGTGCGGGTGGGGCGACTTGCTCAAGGCCTGATGCAGATACCGTTGCAGGTCCAGCCAGAAGTGGTTGACGCCCTCGGCATACATCCGCTCGGCCTGCTCGATCAACTCGCTCCAGCGTTGCTGCACGTGCAAGCGTTTGAGCTGGGCACGGTATTCGCCGCGCGGGGGCGCCAGGCGGGTAATGCCCTGTGCATCGTGCGGTGGCGCTTGGTGGACAGTGTCCCAGCGCAGGGTCTTCATCAGCCGATGGGCGGCCAGCCAGCCCTCAGGCTGCTCGCGCAGGTAGCCGGCCAGCTGACGCCCACTGTCCAGCAGGTCTCGCCCGGACTTGATCGCCGACGACTTCGCGCTGGTGCCAGTGTCTTTCGGCGCTGACACATTGCTGGTTTGCGGAACAATCGCATCCACGCCACCCGACACCGCCAGGCGAGCAGACAGTGCGCTGTACAGGCCATCCAGGCGTGGCCGGTGGTCTTGCGGCCAGGTGCTGAAGCCCTGCTCCAGCCACACCAGTGCAGCCACGGTGCGCTGGGTCTCGGCCTTGACCACCTGCGGGTACAACGACAGGCTTGCCAGCACACGGTCACCCGCCAGCCACTCCAGGGCCATTTTCCGGCTGTTTGGGCGGGCCGGCAGGATGCCTTCGGCATAGCGTTCCAGCAGAGCGGCCAGCAGGCTCAAGCCGTCTGCCAGGCCCGGTTCACCATCCTTGTGCAGGCGCGCCCAGAGGTAATACGTCGCCACGCGCAGGTCTTTGCAGGCACGATGCAGCAATTGCTGCGCCAGCTGTGCAACAAGGTCGACGTCAGCGCCGGATAGCCGGTTGACTTCTTCACGCATGCGCTGGAAATCATCGTCATAGCCGGGGTCTTCACCGGCAGGTGCGTCAGCACTGATGGAGCACAACCAAGGCGCCCAGCATTGGCCATGCGCTCGGGCCACGGCGATGGCATCGCTCTGCGGCAGGCAACTGGCGACCAGGCTTTTCAGGCTCATAGCGGGCCTCCGGTCTGCGCGTAACGCGCATCGTCAGCAAGGAAGATGTCCCTGGGCAGGCGGAAGCTGCGCAACTTCAGCAACGCCAGCGGGCCTTCACCCAGCTCGGTACGCAGGTGCCAGGTCAGGCCCAGGCCATCCGGCGCGCTCAGCACCAGCCGAAAACGGCTGTCGCCGTCGTCCAGCGGGGTAACGTTGGCTTCCTCCAGCAGGCGTATCAAACCCCAGGTGCCCTGGTAGTCGGCATACAGCCGTTCGCCGCCATGGATGCCGGTCCAGGTCAGGCTGATACCGGGGTGGTCGCCCTGCCCTGGCCAGCGAAAGCGCTGCCAGCGCTCGCGCTGGTTGAAGTAGTGATGTTTTTCGCCGTTGAGCACGAAGCTGGTCTGCACCACATCCCGCACGGGTTTGCCGCGCAGTTCGAAGCTCATGCCCATGCCGCCGTCGGTATAGAGCACATCCGCCAGCTGGCTGAGCTGGTTGATGGCGTCCAGAAAGGCCGGGTTGAAACGCAGGCCCTGACTTTGCCGAGGGTCGATCACCCAACGGCCCCCCTCTTTGCGCAGCAGGCCACTGAGCTGCTGGTGCAAGAACTGCTCGATACGCCCGGAGTCGGCCCGGATCATCTGCCCGAGCATGGGCAGCGATGCCTCACTGCTGGACGCGGCAAAGGGGTAACGGTTGTCGAATGCGCCATGCCACTCATCGACAATGGCACGCTGCCAATCCCGGTTGAGGCCTGCCGATGAAGGTTGCAGGATCTGTTGCCAGGCCTGCGTCAGGGGTTGCACGAACAACGCATGGGCCACCGGGCCCCACTCGGCGCCCAGGCTTGCGGCAATCAGGTTGCCATAGGACTGCGCATCACTCAGGTCCACGCCCTTGCCTTGGAACACGGTCTGCGCCATCACTTGCGTCATGGCCTGCGGGTCTGGCGCATTGGTTATCTGCTGCAGCTTCAGTCGCACGCTGGTAACGCGGGTAAGGAAGGCTTGCAGGCTCAACTGGTCGCTGCCGAGCCGGCCTTCGGGGTCTTTGCCCAGCAACGCCATCAGCGGGCCGAACGTACTGTCGAGTGGGCCGCTGGAGGCTTGAGCCAGCTGATCAACCCGCGGTGGGGCTTTCTGCCCCACCAGCTTCTGTGCCGACTCGATCAGCGAGTCGGCCAGGGCCTGGCCACGGACACCCGCCTGCCCTTGGTAGCTCAGTGTGTTCATCAATGCGATCAGAGGCGATTGGCGCGCATCGCTCATCACCGTCAACTGGGCAATCACGTCATGCAGGGTGGTGCTTTGCTTCCAGCGCAGGCTGTTGAGAAAGGCCAGCCAGGCACTGCTGTAATCCCTGAAATAGCGCACAGTCAGCCGCGCTTTGAGTTGCTCAGGGCTCAGCTCGCCCGCGACATCGCCCACGTTGTCACTCAGTACCCAGTCGATTTCTTCACGGCGCGCCTGTGCGGCGTCATCGATGGCCGCGCGAACCTGGCCCTCCCAGGCTTCACGGGTGAACACGCCGGGGACGTGACCGGTGCTGGTGAACAGTGCGGTCGGGTCGGTGTCGCCAACCATTTGCTGCAAGGCCATCGGCGGGTAGTGGTTGGCGGCGGTGTCGAGGAGTTGCTGGTACAGCGTCGCCTCGGCGTTGCGTTGGCCCAGCTCAGCGAGCAGTACCTGGCGGACTTGGCCTATCAGCCGGGGGTTGGCCTTGATTGCCCACTCCGGATGGTCGGGCAGGTGCTCGGCGTAGAACCGCCACATGGCTGGCTGCTTTGCGCCCACACTCTCGACCAGGAAGCCTGCATCAGCCTTTTCCGGGCGAGCCAGCATCAGGTATGCCTTGAGCACGTCATAGGCCTGCTGCGCTCGCTCGGCACGTGCCGGGCTGCCAGGGGCAAGCTTGACCAGTGCGGTGAGCTGGCGCTCCAGGTCGGACGCAGCCGGGTCACGAAGCAGACGGTCGTTAGCATCAACATACAGCGGCCAGACTGCATCACGCAGTTCATCAGAGCGGTTCAGGCCAAAGCGTTGATACCAGGGCGCTCCGTGCTCGCTGCGGTAGGCCAGCCGGGACAGTTCGCGAACCAGCTCGCCCAAGGCGTGCATTGGATCACTGCCGGCCTCGGGCTGTTTCAGCGCCCGGTATGCGGCATCCACTTGACGGAGTTCGACACGGTTGCTGGCAAAGGACACCAACAAGCCGATGGCCCAGACAGCCGCCAGCCCGAGCGCCGTGGCGTAGACGATTCGACCTGGGTGCCAACCCAATCTGCGGGGTCGAGCAGGTTGATCACTGACAATGCCAGACCATGCGGGGCTATCAAACCAGTGGCGATCCAACCCCGAGTGACTGATTGAACGCAGCGGCAAACTGAACCACACGCCGCGTAATGCAATCTCACGCTCGCTGGGTAGCGCACGCAGCGCGGGGAGCCAGCGCGCTACGGTTCCGGTCTCGATGCCACGCGATAAGCGAAGCAAGAAGTCGTGACGGGTATCCTTGCGAATTTGCGTCAGGCCCTGTGCACGCAGAGGCGCAACGAGCCGCCCCAGATGCTCGGCTAATTGCGCGGGCGCCAGCCGCGCTGGAAGCGGGCAACCCACTGCTTGAACCTGACGCGTGTGCTGCGCCCACTGCGTGTCGCCGACTTCCCACACATGTAATGGCAGTTGCCAATGCAGCTTTCTCGCAAGCGCTTGTATACGAAAGACACCATCGTTTAGCGTACAGCCATCACCGTCATGATCCTTGCTCAACGCCCAGACCACAGCATCAAGCCCACGCCCCCTGCACAGTGCGCACCAGTCTGAGAACCAGGCAAAGTCAGCCTGTTCGCTACCGCCCCAGAACAACACAACGTTCTGCCCGTTCAACCACCGCTGCTCAGCCAAGCCGGGAGCAATCGCCTCGACGTCGGCCGGCTCGCCAATCACCAATAACAACCGGACCTTCCGGCGCCAGAAGTAGCCATGCCTCGACTTCAGAGTCTCCAGCAACTCGATAAGCCCCGAAGCCGACCCGCGGCGGATTGGAATATCTGCGTCTGCCGGTGGCAACGTGTTATCAAGCACTCGCTGCCGGTGATAGTGATGCCGCTTTAAAGCCAGCAAAAACCCAAATGCCAAATAGGCCACCACCGCAAAAACGATTGTAAGTATTATCGCCCACAGTTTTTGATGGTTCTCCACCAGTCCTATATGGTGCCCATGCCACGTTAACAAAGCGAGTGCGGCGAACAAGAACAAGAGCCAGATTGCCCGGCCCACAAAACTCCATGGTCGTCCACTGCGTGTCATGCCGGGCCTCCTGTGGTGGCAGTGCTGATCCAGTACTGCTGCCCTTGCTCAGCCAACATCAACAAAGGTCGCTGCTGATGTTGGACAATTTCAACGCTTAGTGCCGCTAGCAGCCAAGGACTGAAAGGCCCTGGCAATCCACACAAGCGCTCTAGAACCCAGCTTTTCTCAGGATCCAGGCCAGGGCTTTGATCCATGGAAAGTACCGTCCCTACCACATTCGCCCAAGCCACACTGTCCGCCAGAAGACTGTTCGCCTGGCAAGCGGCCGTTTGCGTTTTGAAAAAGAGCTCAATCTCACTTTCTGCTGCCCCGATATCCAAAGGCATGGGGCGCAGTAGTGCGCCTCGCACCGGCAAACCCGAATCACGCGCTAAATGGTCTGGACATACCAGTAGTCCCGCTAGCCCGTCAGAATACGAAGCACCGCCTTGGGTTTGCAGTACCAGAACCAATGAAAGGTCAGAACTGCCGGCTTTAACAATTTCACTGATCCATTCATATGAAAGATCAGCAACCACATGAAACTCTGACAGCTGCGGCTTACCCGGGGTATTTGCCCAATACTGATGCCAGGTATCACGCAGAGCCTCATATTGAGTAGGCTCCACGTCTGTCAAAACCGTAACGCACAGCTTTGGCCTTTCCGGCAACCCTTTAAGAGCGGTTGAGAGGCCGGATAATAATGCCGTTAGCCCTGCAATCGCCGGCGCCGGCGCCTGGGCCAGAAAAGAAATACGCCGGGCCTGGCCGGAACGCGACGCAAGGTTTGCACCACGTTGCATCAGCGTGACTGCAGAAACATCATCAGGCATCACCACGCAACTCGCCAGCACCGCAATATGGCGCTGTGCCCAGTTCTGCCATGACAGTTGCGCAACCTGCATTTGCTCGTGAACTAATCGATGATGGTTCAACTGACCACCGTACATGTAAGCACGCGTGCCGAACATCAACAGCCACACCCCCCATGGGATGCAAGCCAATAGCCAAACATTCAATGCCTGAAGCTGTGCCAGGTGCCCCGCCCCGTGCAACACCAAGATTAGTAAGCACGCCAGCATCGCCAGGCCCGCGCCCAATAACCATCGGCCCAAGGCCAAAGGTGCGGGCTGTTCAATTGATTCCGGCAAGCGCCGTTTCCATCCCATGCTCAGCCCACCCCGCAGTCAGAGGCACTGGAAATCACCTGGCACCCGCATTCACTGCGACAGCCATCAACCACCAGCGCACGGCCGCCCTCAGACCATTGCTCGCTCCCTTCGACAAGCCGGTTGTTACCATGACCCGGTAGTGGGCAACTCACCTCATCCCCCACCAGCGCTACCGGTTTGCCTCTGACCGTCATCGTGGACGATGCCGAAATCACTTTTCCGCCATGGGTAGTACCATCACCTAATAAAACAAGCCCCTGATACATCGGACAACTCCCCTATAAAACCCGGCCGTGCCTTAAGTTCGTCATAGACAAAATGCCAACCCAACCGCGCCGATGAATGAATGTTTAGCCAGCACACATCGAGTTGCTTATTCAACCGTTAATATTTCACGATCGCGCTCAGCAGCCATGCGAATCGCCTGAAGCTTCTCAAAGTTTGGCCTACTCTGCCCCTCAGTCGAGTTACTGCCATCCGGATAATGAAATATGGCGCGATTACCTTTTCGCTTAATCTTTGGCCCAACTGAATGCACCACATAACCAGAATGAAGGGCAGGTTCAAACTCCACACTTCGAGCGCCCAGCGCTCGATACATAATAAAAATATCACCATCTCCAGCCAAGCTTACAGTCTTCTTATGCCCTCCGATAAAATTCTCGTCTACCCAAGGATAATAGTTCGGCTTGACCTCTACATCACCATCAGCTTTAACATTCGGACCACCGTGCGCCGAATCGCTCTCATCAAACATTACGACAACGCCGCCACCGGCACCAAAAAACACGCCCTCACCGAACTGACTTGTATTTCCGTACTTAACACCAAAAATAATATTACTAAGTTTCCATCGGCAACGCCCCCCACCGTTGACAGCAAGCTCAGTCCGCAAGATATCAGTGTCGCCTTCACGCACAGACTGCACATCCAGTTGCCTATAGCCATCCCGCTTGTATGGATCTCCATACATATCATAAGCAACGGAGGTACACACGGTTGAGCGGTAAAGCGCCTCCACTTCGCGCGCCGCCAACTCACTGGGTACCTTGACCCTTAGGATTACCTTTTCGCCGTCATCGTCAGGAGACAACTCATCACCCCTGGCAGAAACATCAAACGCAAAGGTTGAAAATATAAGCAACACTGTCAACTCACTGACTGTCATAAGCCCCCCCTCAAACCGCAGTTACTTCAACCCCGCCACCATCGCGCCCCTTATTTTTCACTTTCAAGCTCAGCCGCCTTGCGGATTTCCTGAAGCTTTCGAAAGCTTGGTTCGCCCCAGTCCTCAGTCGAGCTACTGCCATCTGAATAGTGAAATATTGTATAGTCACCTTTGCGTTTAACTTTCGGCTCAACAGAACGCACTAAATAGCCGGAGTGGAGGACAGGTTCAAAATTTATACGTCGAGCAGTCAGCGCCAGATACCTAATATAAGGGCTACGCCTCGTAACCAGACTAGCATCCCTTCTATACCCCCCAATAAATCTCTCATTTAGCCATGGATAATAATCTGGCCTGACATCCACATCGCCCTCAACTTTAATACCCAAACCACTACCTGGGGAATTGCTATCATCAAACATCACAACAACGCCGCCACCCCCACCATGAGCGACGTTTTCACCAAACTGGCTCGTTTCCCCATATCTGATGCCGAATGTGACGTTGCTCAGCCTCCATCGACAACGCCCACCCCGGTCAACGGGCAGTTCAGTGCGCAAGACATTAGTATCGCCTTCACGCACAGACTTCACATCCAGTTGCCTATAGCCATCCCGCTTATATGGATCTCCATACATATCATAAGCAACAGAGGTGCACACGGTTGAGCGATAAACCGCTTCCACTTCGCGCGCCGCCAATTCACTGGGCACCTTAACCCTCAGGATTACCTTTTCGCCGTCATCGTCAGGAGACAACTCATCACCCCTGGCAGAAACATCAAGCGCAAAGGTTGAAAATAAAAAAAACACTGCCAGCTCACTGACTGTCATAAGCCCCCTAAACCGCAGTTACTTTAACCCCGCCACCATCGCGCCCCTTATTTTGCACTTTCAAGCTCAGCCGCCTTACGGATTGCCTGAAGCTTTCGAAAGCTCGGCTCGCCCCATCCCTCAGTCGAGCTACTGCCATCTGAATAGTGAAATATTGCAAAGTCACCTTTGCGTTGAATTTTCGGCCCAACAGAACGCACTAAATAGCCGGAGTGAAAGACAGGTTCAAAATTTACACGTCGAGCACTCAGCGCTAGATACCTAATATAAGGGCTACGACTCGTAGCCAGATTTGCCGCCTTTATATACCCCCCAATAAATCTCTCACTTAGCCATGGATAATAATCTGGCCTGACATCCACATCGCCCTCAACTTTAATAGCCGTACCACTACCTGGGGAATTGCTTCGATCAAACAGCACAATAACGCCGCCACCCTCGCCGTGGGCGACGCTTTCACCAAACTGGCTCGTTCCCTCATATCTGATGCCAAATGTGACGTTGCTCAGCCTCCATCGACAACGCCCCCCGGTCAACAGGCAGTTCAGTGCGCAAGACATTAGTATCGCCTTCACGCACAGACTGCACATCCAGTCGCCTATATCCATCCCGCTTATATGGGTCTCCATCCATATCATAAGCAACAGAGGTACACACGGTTGAGCGGTAAAGCGCCTCCACTTCGCGCGCCGCTAACTCACTGGGTACCTTAACCCTCAGGATTACCTTTTCGCCGTCATCGTCAGGAGAAAAGTCATCACCCCTGGCAGAAACATCAAGTGCAAAGGTTGAAAATACAAACAACACTGCCAGCTCACTGACTGTCATAAGCCCCCCTAAACCGCAGTTACTTTAAGTCCTCCACCATCGCGCCTCTTATTTTGCACTTTCAAGCTCAGCCGCCTTGCGCATTGCCTGAAGCTTTCGAAAACTCGGTTCGCCCCAGTCCTCAGTCGAGCTACTCCCATCTGAATAGTGAAATATTGTATCATTACCTTTGCGTTTAACTTTCGGCCCAACTGAACGCACTAAATATCCGGTGTGCAAAACAGGTTCAAAATTTACACGCTGGGCAGTCAGCGCTAGATACCTAATATAAGGGCTACGCCCCGCAACCAGACTTGCATCCTTTCTATATCCCCCAATAAATCTCTCACTTAACCATGGATAATAATCTGGCCTGATATCTAAATCACCCTCAATTTCAATGGCCGAACCACTACCTGGAGAGTTGCTTTCATCAAACAACACAATAACGCCGCCACCACCACCATAAACGACGCTTTCACCAAACTGACTCGTCTCCCCATATTTGATGCCAAATGCGACGTTGCTCAGCCTCCATCGACAACGCCCCCCCCCGTCAACGGGCAGTTCAGTACGCAAGACATTAGTATCGCCTTCACGCACAGACTTCACATCCAGTTGCCTATAGCCATCCCGCTTATATGGATCTCCATACATATCATAAGCAACGGAGGTACACACGGTTGAGCGGTAAAGCGCCTCCACTTCGCGCGCCGCCAATTCACTGGGTACCTTGACCCTTAGGATTACCTTTTCGCCGTCATCGTCAGGAGACAACTCATCACCCCTGGCAGAAACATCAAGCGCAAAGGTCGAAAATACAAACAACACTGCCAGCTCACTGACTGTCATAAGCCCCCTAAACCGCAGTTACTTTAACCCCGCCACCATCGCGCCCCTTATTTTGCACTTTCAAGCTCAGCCGCCTTACGGATTGCCTGAAGCTTTCGAAAGCTCGGCTCGCCCCATCCCTCAGTCGAGCTACTGCCATCTGAATAGTGAAATATTGCAAAGTCACCTTTGCGTTGAATTTTCGGCCCAACAGAACGCACTAAATAGCCGGAGTGAAAGACAGGTTCAAAATTTACACGTCGAGCAGTCAGCGCTAGATACCTAATATAAGGACTACGGCTCGTAACCAGATTTGCATCCTTACTATACCCCCCAATAAATCTTTCATTTAGCCAAGGATAATAATCCGACCTGATATCCAAATCACCCTCAACTTTAATAGCCGAACCACTACCTGGGGAATTGCTTTCATCAAACAGCACTATAACGCCGCCACCCTCGCCGTGAGCGACGCTTTTACCAAACTGGCTCGTCTCCTCATATCTGATTCCAAATGTGACGTTGCTCAGCCTCCATCGACAACGCCCCCCCCTGTCAACGGGCAGTTCAGTTCGCAAGACATTAGTATCGCCTTCACGCACAGACTTCACATCCAGTTGCCTATAGCCATCCCGCTTATATGGATCTCCATACATATCATAAGCAACGGAGGTACACACGATTGAGCGGTAAAGCGCCTCCACTTCGCGCGCCGCCAATTCACTGGGTACCTTGACCCTTAGGATTACCTTTTCACCCTCAACATATGGCAATATCTCATCGCCCTTGGCAGAAACCTCAAGCCCTAACGTTGAACATAGGAACAACACCGGCAGCACCCTAATTCTCATAATGCACCCTGAAGCAAATAATTTGTTAACAGTACGTTTTCTCGCAATATACTTTCGGCCCCGTGGCGGCTTCAAACCTGCGCAACGCATCTGATCCACCGTCAATCTGTCGCGTCACTAACAAGGCCTGACCCAAACGATTTTGCAAATCTAGAAACATGCGATTTCTTTGAAATTCACTCTCAGGGATGCGTTCGCTGTTACTCATCATCTGTTGTTCAAATTTTTCCCTCTGAATTTGCCGGGTTTGTATGCGCTCAGGACTGATCGACTCCAGGAGCTGATTATGAATATAGGGCTGATACTCGTCCATGGAATGATTCCCGGCACTCAAACGACCGCCCAAGTCGGGATTTTTGTAAGGCTTGAAAAACTTATTCCTATCCTCCGCACCTAAAGAGTTAACCAAGCGCTTCTGAGCTTTCTCTGCCTCCAAATCGTCCGATTCATCCAAGCTAGGCACTAGAAAAAGCTTGGTTCTCTCGGGCAATCGGTAAAGGATCCTTGTAGGATACGCCGGCCCGACCCTTCCACCATGGTATGCGGGGAACGGCTTGCTTTTCCGTGCCACGTGCTGCTCAGTCATTAAAAACAATACAATTTCACCATGATGACTATACGGATCGCCAAACTCAAAAAAGATGCTGGCCGCCGCTTTAGCCATTGACCACTTCAGCCCCAAGTTCGTCCCCAACGGGCCATAGAGCTTGTAGAAATAACTATCCAGGTCTGCTTCCGGTGGAACTTGAGGAACAAAATCCGAGTCATTCACATGCCTAAAATGGCGCAACCAACTTAAACCCTTAACAGCTTCAAGCGTAAATGTTCGCGGCATTCCGTACGTATACACCAGTGGATCGAACTCTTTCAGTGAGGCTGCATGAATCAAAGCCAGCGCCCCGCCCAAGCTATGTCCACAGACAAATAAATCACTCCACTCGGCCCTCTGGGCGAAATATTTTCCAAATATTTCTGAGTACGCTTTTCGTGCCACCTTGAATGCCTGAAAAAATCCTGTATGTACACTCCCTTGCGCCACTAGCTCAGGACAAGGCACTCCGATATCACAATTATATTCATTTGACGGTCTTACCGGCCTGAAAGAGAGATCTGTAACAAGATCTTTGATTTTAGTTGGTTCGGTACCACGCCAAACCACCAGCAACTGCGTTTTACTTAAGGCATAAAAAAATTGAGTATGCCCCTGGGGCGGCTTTGCTTTGTTTGTATCCATGAGCTCGGCAGATGTATAACGATTCTTGAATGGCACATCCACAACCAAGCATGGCCACGCTTGGCCTTTACTATCCACCCGCGGAGTACGAGATAGATCCGTACACTGGTGCGCAAAGAAGAATGATACCGATCCGTATACATCAGGCAACTCATCACTGTAAGACAGGATGCTCATTAACCCTAAATTGTAAGCATTTGCCAAACTATAATGTTGCTGGTGGTGCAGGACCAGTGACCAAGCTCGGAACGGACATACTTCCACCACGTGCCGCATGCTCAGTTGTTCATACACCACCGTAAAACCATTAAATTCTGGATCTGGAAAATGAAACTCTGGCAGAACCTGCAAATCCTCTTCATCTCCAAGGCCAGGTAATTGATCACACAACTGACCAATCCGTAAGTAATGATATAAATTACCTTCAGCATGCGCTTGCTTTTCAATCGGTGAAAACCCGGACCGCTGCGGCCCATAAAGCGGAGTAGGATCACCTACTCCCGGCCTTGGAGGCTCAGGTCTCTCAGCCCTGAGCCTGCGGGTTGAAAGCTCCTTGGCCAGCGGATCGGCAGCCAGTTTTAAGCAAATGTCCAATGGATGCAGCCCCTCCAATCGGATCACTCCAGACTCATCACTCTGGCCTGTAAGCACAGGCGCACAACCCGAACGCGTGGCGTCGTTTTCAGCGCGGAAGGGTAAGTTCGCGAGCGGCTCGCCCAACTCGTCCACCAACTGAAATTCGACCCAATGCTGCTTTTGCTTGCCGCAAACAACCTCTTTAATTGGGTTGAGTGTATCGGTTCGGTGCAGTACGTCATTCATAAGCATGCAACCCTCCTGAAAACAAGATGACTATCCCTGGGAAATTGAACCAGCCGTACTACTTGACCCACAAGATGGAGCTATTGGCCTACTGATTGTGGCCACTGGATATTTAATGTATCTAGGCCCTTGCTCTCCCGCACAAACGCGAAACGCAACACTGTAGACATCCGCCGAATGGGCCGCACTGCTCACTTCAAACACATAAGTTTTATCAACTGCTATCACCAGAGGCTTTTCATACACATCAAAACGTTCAACCTCATAGGCGTCAGGCACTAATCCATACGATAAGCAGCCACCTGGCTGCAATATCACAGGAGCCTGCCCGTCTTTAAGCTTTAGCCCCCAAGCCCTGGGACTTCGCGCATAGCTTTCAGATAAGGTGACCCACCCTACAGCGAACGGCCTTTTCGCATCCTTCGGTAAACAGATTGCTGGCTTTCCCTGTATGGCAGCAATATCCGCGAACCTCATATGCCCCTGGGGAGTTGCATTTATCCCGAAGCTGGCCATGCAGCCATAAATAACGGGCAGGTAAACTTTCATAGGTACGATCCGCACTCAGGAGTCAGCGTTATTCAAAAAGCCGCATCAACATTCAATTTATCTGGTAATAGGATTCCCATTCCGCCCATCGCAGGATGGCAGGGTCTCACCACTTGACAGCGGCGGATACTTTACGAACCGCCCTTCACCCTCACTCGTTATGCAAAAAACAACGAAATACGCATCAACCGAGCGAGAGGCACTGTTTAGTCTAAAAGCGTAGGTCTTACCTGCTTTCAGCTGTAGGGGCTTCTTGCCTGCCGTTACCTTTTCAAGGATGTAACCCTCTGGCACTGCCCCATATGCGAAACACTCACCAGGCTTAAGCACCACTGGCGCAGCTTGTTCTTTGAGCACCACTTGCCAAGCATCGACATCTTTCGCGTAACTGTCGTACAGCGTGGCCCACCCCACCGCAAAAGGCGCTGTTTCACCCTTGGGCAGGCATACGGCGGGCACACCATTTATCGATGCTAGATCTGCATATTTAACAGACCCGAGAGGCGTAGCATTAACTGCCTGCAAGGGCACGCAACAACACAGCATTGCCAGTAGAATTCTGATAGACATAGCCACCCCTACCTTGGAAGGTTAGACTTATCGAATGGGTCCCTGAGCAAGCGCTCTACAGTACCCGCAAGCAGCGCTGGATCTTTACTGGAATTAGCAGGATTCCAAACGCCTTTGGGGTTACCTTCGATACAAATCATGTAGTAATCCGAAACAATCTCTCCCTGTTGCTCCATATTGTAATCCGACAAGTCTCCATCCTTAGTAAGGCTGTATTGGTACGCTATATCGCCTTTACTAGTAACCGTCAGACCATGCCACTTTACTGAATAGCCCAGCTGGTACTGCCAGACATGTGTCATCTCATGAATGAAAAGCGCCTTGTCTTGAGGGTATGGCGTTGAC
This sequence comes from Pseudomonas sp. NPDC090592, assembly GCF_044769185.1. NCBI lineage: Bacteria > Pseudomonadati > Pseudomonadota > Gammaproteobacteria > Pseudomonadales > Pseudomonadaceae > Pseudomonas > Pseudomonas sp. NPDC090592. The sequence continues at coordinate 44,644 of NZ_JBIVXJ010000025.1, read as the reverse complement.
GAATAATCATCCCTGTAATAGCCCGTTTTTTCCGGAAAGTACATCTCACCATTTGGCGTCACTGCCGTATTCTGTAACCCCAGGAACAGCCACCAGCCTTTATGATGAATTTTAACCTTTGAATAATCGACCGCATCTTTGAACACCGTGCCAGCCATGGCAATTTCACCAACGGTCAGCGGGCACTTCTTGCCTTTGGGTAAAGGAATGTCCCTGGTAGAATTGCCGAAATCCAGGTTTGTAGTAGAAATATCACTGGAGCTCAGATCAATCTCCAAGGGGTCTTCTGCCATTCGGGCAGGGCAACAGCCCCCCTCAATAGACTCAGGCGGGTACAGCATTACTGTCTTGATCTGGGTTGGTACGTCAGTTTCGAAACGCTGGGTACAACCCTGCGCATCGGTCACACCGTCGAAACAGCGACCATCTGCCAGCACGACCCGGTATTTCAGGTTGCTTGCAAGTTGCCCGCCATCACTGCTCAAGCGAAATTTTTCGTCATAGCCTGCGAATGACTCGGGAAACTCAACTTTCAGGTCACCCGGCACCAGCGTATGAACGCTTATTGTCCTGCCTTCTTTATCGGTCGCCCCTTTGAACAATGCCCCAGACGCCGTGGTAACCTGGTAGCGGGTATGGGGCAAAGGCGCACCAGATTCGTCCTTGAGTACATAAGTACCCGAATAACCGGTCGGCATCTGCTCTGCGACAGTGGTAAGGCTTTCACTGTCCAGCTTGTCCACATGAGCGGCTTTCAGGTATATGTTGCCAGGCGCCCCGAGTTCGATCTCGCCACCGCTCAACCGTATGTAGGCACCACCACAACTGAGCACCAGCGCCTGCTGGGCATGGATCTCTACGTTCCCTTGCAGGCTTTCGAGCTTCATGTCGGTTTTTGCCAGGGCATGCAGATCGCTTTTTTGGGCCTGGACTTGAATGCGGCCATGGGCAGCCATCATCTGCAAGTCACCCTCCTGCGCAAGCACGCTTATGCCTGCCTCAGCAGTGGCTGTAATTTCCCGCCCTGCGCAGAGATCAACATTATGGCCAGCCATAATGCCAACGCTCTCGCCCCCCGATGACACGCATATAGGCTCAGGGCTGACTATTGCTATGCCTGCGGGTGCATGCATCACAACGCCTGGCTGCGCCAGCCCTGTCAGGGCATCCACTAAACGATCCTGGCTGTCGGAATCGTTCGGTGTAGCGTTGGCGTTAGTTGCAGCTTGTGCCAGTGATTGGGCCAGCGAAAGTGCGCTGCGCAGTTGATCGATGGCTTCAGTCATCGTCAACTGAGTACCCAGTGCCTGCTCCTGTTTGTCGGCACTGATGAACAACCCTTTGCCCGCCCGAATCGCTCCCCAATCATCGGTTCGCAGTTCGAAGCCTTCACCACGCTTGTACTTTTCTACATCCACCAGGTGCCCAAGGTTCAGCTGGCTCTTGCCACTGTGCTCGGTGCTGAGCTTGATGTGCTCCTGCCCACGCGTATCGTCCATGCGCAACTTGTTGTTTGCAGGCGTGCGCAGCACGTTACGTTTGTAGTTGCGCAGCGTGACGTGGTCGGGGTGCTGGCTATCGTGCAGGGCATGCGCGATGTAGGGGCGGTCGGGGTCGCCTTGTTCGAACGCCACCGCCACTTCAGTGCCGCAGATCAGCGGCAGGTGCAGGCCATGGGTGTCGCCGGCGTATGGTCGCGCCAGCCGCAACCAGGCACTCTCCTCACCCGCGCTCCATGTGTCCCGGTCGAACAGGAAGTTCACCCGGTAGCGCCCCTCCATGTCGATATGGCCATAGGGGTCGTTCTTGCGGTTGCTGGTGACCCGCGCCGGCACCGTGCCAGCAATCTGCGGTTTTTTCCGCAAGGGCGGTCGAAAACACACCAGCTCTGAGTAGGGTATCGCCTCGAATGTGACTTCCAGGCTGCGGTCGCGTGCCGCCTCGACGGTCACATGGGTCATGACGACCCCAGGTTCGAAGACCTGCGGCGCGCCATCCGTGACCGTCACTACTTGCCCTGGTGCAAGTGTCACGCTGCTGCTGATGCCGCTGCAGCGGGTCTGGCCGTTGAGGAAGCGTTCATGGTTCAGGCGCGCATAGAAGTAACCGCTTTCGCTGAGCAGCTCTTCATCCCGGTCAATGGCGTCACCCAGCGCGGTATAGGGTTCGCCATAGTGGTAACCCTCGCCATAGGTACCCGCCGCGCCCCGGCTGTGATCAACCTTCCCCTCCAGAAAAGCCGTAGCATCGCGGTGGTGATAGGCGCGAACGTTGATGTGCTGCTCCACCACCTCATGGCTGACCTGTAGTGCCCAGACGCCATCCTGCCCGCTGCTGGCCAGGCCCGACAACGGCCGATGCGGCAGGCTGATGTCGAACTGATAATGGCGTTGGTGATCGTGAAACTTGACAACGTCGATGAACAGCTTGTCGTTTTGGCTAAAGCGATACCAGATACCGACTTCTGCCAACAAACGGCTGATGAAAGCCAGATCGCTTTCACCGTATTGCATGACCTGTTCACGCCTGGGGTATTCGCGGAGCAGGTCGAACAGGAAGTAATGCGCTTCGAATTGGTGGCGATTGCGCAAGATGCTTTCGACGATTTCCGGTACCGACTGATGCTGGTAGATCCGGTACTGTTTGCCACGGCTGAGCAGTGCCAAGCGCGCTTGCAGGGTTACCTCATAACGGGCTTCATCCCTGGAGCTGGAGACGCGTTTGAAGCCGGTGATCACCCCATGCAGCGTGCGTGATGCGGCCTGCGATATCACATATTGCTGCGCCAGCCCTGACGACCCCATCTGAAAACTGGCGTCCTTGCCAAGGACCCTGGCAGCATCGATGTCCTGCGTCGTAGAGGTGAAGGCCACCGTGTACGTGAACGGCTGGCTCAGCCATTCCTCGCCTTTGAACGACAGTACATCAAGCTCGACGGCGTCCAGTTCATCGATTTCAAGCATGTAGTGGTTGTGGGTCACCATCATCAAGCCCTCTCGGTAGCCAGCAACGCTGCGTCGTGTTCATCGGAAAAGCTCAAACTGATACCGCTGTGCTCGCAGTACCCGAGCGTCACCGTTTGAGCTGGCTGCCCCAGGGCCTGGCGCTGCAGTAGCTGTTGGCTGAGTACCGGCAGGATCTGCTGGTTCAACAAGCTGTCGATGTTGCGGGCGCCGGTATCAGGCAACAGGCAGGCGGCGACCAAGGCTTCGTATAGCGCGTCGTCCACCGCGCACTGCAAGCCGTAATGACGCAGCAAACGCCTGGCAACCTGGTCGAGCTTGATCGCGACAATGCGCTTGAGCGCGCCGGCTTCCAGTGGGCGGAAGATCAATGTCTGGAAGCGCGCCAGCAGTGCTGGCTGGAAGTGCGCGCGTAACACCGGGCGTAACAGCTCATGGAGTGCAGCGTCTTCCGTGGCTGGTTGCTGCTCGATGCAACTTTGCAGCAGGTCGCTGCCGAGGTTGGAGGTCATCAGGATGACCGTATTGCGAAAATCGATCTCCCGCCCTTCGCCATCGCGCATGACGCCGCGATCGAACACCTGGTAGAACAGGTTGAGCACATCACGGTGGGCCTTCTCGACCTCATCCAGCAGCACAACGCTGTAGGGGCGCTGGCGAACAGCCTCGGTGAGTACGCCGCCCTGGCCGTAACCAACATAACCAGGCGGTGACCCTTTCAGTTGGCTGACGGTATGCGCCTCCTGGTACTCGGACATGTTGAGGGTGATAAGCGACTTTTCTCCACCGAACAGGCTGCTGGCCAGGGCATGCGCGGTTTCCGTCTTGCCGATGCCACTGGTGCCTACCAGCAGGAAGACGCCCATCGGCGCGTTGTCGTTGGTCAACCCTGTTCGGGCGGCACGCAGCCGCTGTGCGAGTGCGAGCAGGGCCGGTTCCTGGCCGACAACGCGTTCGGCCAGTTGATCTTCCAGGTTCAACAAGCTGGCGTGTTCGTCCTTGAGCAAGCTACCAAGGGGAACGCCCGTCCAGTCAGCGATCACCTCGGCCACACTGCGGGCACACACGTCGAGCGACAGGAGCGGCCGACTCCCCTGTACGTAGCTCAGTTCTTGTTGCAGCTGCGCGCAGGCCGCCGTATCGACCTGCTCGGCTTGGCGGGCATCGAGTAACTGGTGGGTAAGATCGAGTTCTTGTTGGTACTGCAACTCCAGCGCGGCCTGCTGGCGCTCCAGTTGAACCAGCTGGGCGTTGATTTTCGTCAAACGAGGCTCAATCACCTTGCCGGTAAGCTGTGCATCGTCTTCCAGCGCACTTCGTTCTACAGTGAGGGCGGTCTTTTGCGACTTGAGGTGGACCAGCGCCTGGGGTTCGCAATCCAGGCTCATGCGAACGCGGGCGCAGGCGGTATCTATCAGGTCTACCGCTTTGTCCGGCAGGCGGCGGCCCGTCAGAAAACGCCGGGCCAGGCTGACAGCCGCCTGCACGGCGGCGTCTTGCACATGCACACCGTGGTAGGTGGCGTAACGCGCTTTGAGCCCGCGCAACATCAAACAGGCATTGGCATCATCCGGTTCATCCACCTTGATCATCTGGAAGCGCCGCTCCAGCGCGGCATCACGCTCGAAGTACTGCTTGTATTCGCTCCAGGTGGTGGCAGCTATGGTTCGCAACTCGCCACGGGCCAGGGCGGGCTTCAGCAGGTTCGCGGCATCAGCGCCGCCCGCCTGGTTGCCAGCGCCGATCAAGGTGTGTGCTTCATCGATGAACAGAAGGATGGGTGTTTCAGATTGCTGGACGGCATCGATCACGTTCTTGAGCCGCTGTTCGAACTCGCCCTTGACGCCAGCCCCCGCCTGTAGCAGGCCGAGGTCGAGCGTGCGGATGCTCACCGGTTTCAGGCTGTCAGGCACATCACCGCTGACGATGCGCAACGCAAGCCCCTCGACCAGGGCGGTTTTGCCGACACCGGGATCACCTACCAGAATGGGGTTGTTCTTGCGGCGGCGGCTCAGTACATCGATCACCTGGCGGATTTCATCGTCCCGACCAAACACTGGGTCGATCTGCCCCGCAGCCGCTTTGGCGGTTACATCATGACTGAACTGGTCGAGGATCGCTGGCTGCGCCACGTCGCCATCTGTGGCGGTTGCAGGCTGAGCCGTCCGCCCCGCTGCCGATTTGAACAACGTAGCCTGTAGCGGCGGGCTTTCTTCCGACTCGAATTCAAGCAGCGCCTCCACCTGTTGCAGTTGCGTTGGGCCTACCCCCAACAGTGGCCAAGCGGCTGCGCATTTGAGTAAGTCTGGGCTCTCAACCAAAGCCGCCAACAAATGCACGGAGCGCAATTGTTCACAGTCCCTATCCAGCGATGCCAAAAGCCAGGCACTACCAATCAGTTGCTGCACTTCAGCACTCAATTTTGGTTTGTTGGAAACGCTGCGCGGTAACGTATCGAAGTGTTCGAGCATTCCTTGCCACATGGCATCCACATCCCAGCCATAGCGGCGAGCGATGACCACCAGGTCACCTTCCCCTTGCTCGAACAACTTCAACAACCAGTGTTCAATATTGATATGACTGTGCCCACGTGTCTGACACAAAGACGCCGCCGCGGTAAGTGCCTGAGTGCAATAAGTGTTGAGACGGCGGAGCAAACGAGCAGGATCTTGTGCCATACAGGGCGTCCTTGTTTTCAATGATCAACGTAACATTGTCAATGCGATGTATCAGAAACCGAGGTGTACTTGGCTGAACGCCCGCGCACGGGCGCTCAACCCAATACACTGGGGGCCGTCAGCAATTACAGACCGATGGCCATGTTCTATCAGGCGGTCGCACGCTCATTCCAGGAATCCGAATTGGTGATATTTCCATCCTTATAGGTCCAGATAATCTTCTCGTAGCGAAGCTCGATCAGTTCCAGATGGTTGTGCTTTTCTTTTGCCGGGTCTTTTACGTCGTGCATCTTGGGTGAAACTTTCACGACCTTGACGTTTTCCAGCTTGGTATTGAAGTATTCAACCTCCTGACCAGCATCATTGATCTTGTACCATTTGAACTCGGCCTCCTTGAGTGTCTGGCCGGTGGTTACGGCCTTATAGAGATAAGGAGAGGACGCATCGATTTCTTTTGTAAAAACAAAAGGTGTATGGATACGTGTACCCGTCAACTTGCCAGTGTTGTTATCTGTAGGGATATACAGATCATGGTCTTGGCCGACCACTTCAATACTGCCCTCGCGGTCTTTGACATCTACCGAGCCTTTGATGTCGGCACCGCCATCGTTTTTCAGCCACAGGTAAACAGGAATAGCCATTCAGAAAATCCTCTTTCAAGTGTTGGAGGTCGCGAAATGCGACAGGGGTTGCAGGCCTGAGGCCGCAGTCGAGGACTGGCAGGCCCCCGCCTCCGGCACCAGACGGATCTCGACGCGGCGATTGGCCGACCGTCCTTGTTCCGTGTCATTGCTCGCAACGGGCTGGCTCGCCCCCAGGCCTTGCACGGCAAAGCAATCGCTGGGGATGTCACCCATGTGTTGAATCCAGTCGTGAACCGCCGCCGCACGTGCGCGTGACAAACGCAGGTTGTGTGCGTCGTTGCCCGTGGCGTCCGTGTGCCCGGTGATCACGATCAGCCAGCCTGGCTGGGCCTTGATCCCCGCCAACGCGGTGACCAGCAGCTTGGTCGACTCCGGTTTGAGCTGGGCACTGCCACTGCTGAAAAGCGAGAGGCTGTCCAATCGAACCATTCGAGGTCTACCGGGCGAAGCCTGAGGTATCGTCGGGATGCTGTGACCGTTGATGGCTGCCAGCAGGGACGGGCGAAGTTTTTCGCCCTGGTACAAACCAAGGCCCAGGGACAAGGGCGCCCCTTGGCGGTAATAGGTATCCAGCCGTTGTGCATCCTGGTGAAGCACGGCCAACGCGTTCTCGCGCTGCTGCACCTTGCCCGGCTCAGCGCCCACCGCCGCCGCGCTGTAGCGCCGCAAGTCATCGGTGACCTGGCGCACCAGCAGTGTGTTTTGCCACGCCGAACTGACCAGCGCGATGCATGCCACCAGCACGAACAACCAGATCCTCATCAGCAGCACTCTGTGCCGCCTGCCGTATCGGGCACTGCCGGGCAACAAATGAAGCAGTGGGTCCGGGAATGGCAGTGATGCTTCAGCGTCGTTCGCTCCAGCGCCACTGAATCTGAGCCCGGTCCGCGCGCGCAACCAGCGGTGCCAGAGGCTGTTTTCCCGACACTGGCCAAACCCCGGTACCAGCACAAGCGCAAGCGCAGTAAGCTCTGCCCCTTCAGGCACGCACACGTCGCTCAACCAACCCGCAGCAGCATTCACCTGCACCGTGGCTCGCAGTCGAGCAGCCTGGGTATCAGCCGCTGGGTCTCTTCGCTGCCATTCGGCCAGGCTCATGCATGCACCTGGCTCACGCACCTGAGGGCTGTGCTCACCGGTCTCCCAACTGAACCACGGCGAAGCCTGCGTCGAACCGCGGAAATAGCCGGCAGTCAACAACGGCAGATGCGTACCGCGTTTTCGTAACATCGCTATCAGGTCGCACACGCTGCGCACCTGGTGGGCCAGTTGAGCGGCATCTGCATGAGCATGGGGGTCCACGCACCACAGGATGCTGAGTTGTGCGTGCCACTCCGGCCTTTGCGACAGAAGGTCGGCTACCGTGAGGGGCAGTGTCTGCAGGTCTGGCACTCGCACATAGCAACCCTCCCCGGTTACCCGCAGCGCCCATTGCTCCGCAGGTACTGGCCCAAACAGATCAGCCAGGCAATCGCCTACGACCAGAACAACAGGATGGCGGTACGAGGCAGCAGGCAAGCTGACGTGAGTGTTCCACCTACACTGGCGCCGCTCACTGGCAACGCGCAGGCTTCGGCGCCACGCTGCCCACACTGCAATTGCGACAACCACGGCGCTCGTGAGCTGCCATTCAACCGCCAGCGGGAGCATGGTGATGAGCACTAAGGACAGCATTGCGGCCCATAGCCAAAGCCCTTGCTCCTGTCTCGTTAGCATCCCGCTCACCCCTGCACCGGCAACAGCACAGCCACGGCCTCGCCCAGCGTGTGGTCAAGCCCCCACCAGACACCTGCCAGCAGGCCAGCCGCGACCATCACGTGGACCAGAGGGGATTGCAGCCAACCCCACGTTGGGAGGTGTGAACTGCCCCTCACCTGGGTTACCAGTGACTCACTTGTATCAAGGGGTGGTACGTGTGCATCAATTGCAGCTAACAGCTGCTGTCGCTCTGGGTGATTGACATCGCGGTAACGCCCCAGAAAGCCCAGCATCAATACCCGCTGAAAAACCGTGAGCACGTGGGGATGTGCAGAGGCCTCACGCAGCACAGTGCGCATGTCTTCATAAAGCGATTCGCCCGCTTGATGGCTGCTGAAGAACCTGGCCTGCAAAGTCTCCTTTGCCCAATCCTCATGGGCTTTACCTGCTGCGCAAGCGAGCACTGTCTCATCCAGCAAGGCGCATTGCGCATGGCTGATGAGATCGATGCTACGGCGATCCATACCGTCCTCCCCAAGCGAGGTGCGGACATGCTCGACATCCGCCACACAACGCGGCCAGAGTTCCGGGCTACTGTGCGCGCCTGTACCATGTCGCAACTCGACCACCAACAAGTAGGTGTCCTGTAGCAAGGCGTCGATCTCCACCTTGTTTGCGCCGTTTTTTTTCTGTGCGGACCTCATGAGCGCAGCACCGCAAACAGTTCAAGGCTGGCGTCCTGAAACACGCTCGGCACATAGAGCGCGCACACGCCATTGGCCAACATGGCGCGCCCTTTCTCATGACTCAGGTCCAGTGCGAAATACTGGTTCTCCAAACGCAGCGGTATTGCCGCTGGCACATGGCTCAGGGGTTTCAAGGGAACGCCATCGAGTGCGGCATTGACCAGATGGTCCACATCATCAGGGCAGCCGATCTTGCACAACCGTGGGAACTGGCTTTGCACTTGTACGGCTGGCAACCGGCAGCGCACCGACAGGTAAAAGTCAGCCCCTTCGGGCTCAAGCAAACGAGGGTCGTTCAGGGCAACCTGCCAACGGTTGGCACTGCGTGCTTCAAGTACCAAAGCCAGCACACGTGACGGCAGGCTCGCTTCCAGCAATGTCGAGAGGGTACGCATTAGCGGTGGGAACACGGCCCCCGGGTCTGCATGCTGATAGGCCGGAATATCCTCGACGTGCTGGTCCAATGAAAACGTCAGCAGCGCGCCTGCACATTTAATCAACTGCTGGTACACCTGCTCCGGGTGACGAGCAGGGTGTGCTTTAAGGTCCGCCAACACCGGCTGGTAGGTATTCAGTGCATTGAGCAACCAGAACAACGTCACATCTGCGACAGCGAAATCCGCCATGCGCTGGTTGCTCTCCCGGCGCATGCCCATCAACCGCTCACGCTTGGCGGACAGCTGAGTCAGCAAGTTGTCCAACTGAAGTAACAATCCGGGGTGAGCATCAAACTTCAACAAGGGAGGAATGAAGGCCTGATCAAGCTCCCAACCACCCCGTCCATCCCGTGCCAGGCGGGTTACCGGGCAGGTGACGTAATCTGCATTGTCATCAACCTCCAGGCGCAAGCTCAGTGCGTGTTCGAGCACGCTGATGGATTGCGCTTCATCGGTGTAGTGATCCTGTACATCCCGCCACACCTGGCGGTATCTGACGGGGCGCTCAACTCTGCCACCCTCGAACAGGCAATTGTTGCCATTGGCCTGTTCCAGCGGCAAAGCGAGCACAACCGTCGCAGCCTGGCTGTCTTCAGGCAGCACCCGGGATAGCTCCAGGGCACTGGGAAGGCGATCCAATCGATCCGTGTCAATGAATGTTCCATCCGGCAAACACACTTGCAACCGCGTAGCCATGAGTTTGCCCAACTGCAGTGCATCCGCATCAAATGCAACTGCCCGAATACCCCACGGGTGAACCCATGCCAATGACGCAATTGTCTGATTGGTCCACGATTCAAAGTGCGCCTGCTGCTGAAACTGTTGCGCAGACAACACCAGGCCGGACGCCCACATAGGCCGGTCGATCTTCACGTGTAAAAACTCCTGAGTTCGCCGTTAAGCTTTAGCTTTGGGCATCTGCGAGACCAGTGACAGATTGATATCCATACCCTCAACCTGAAAATGTGGTACAGCAAACAACTTGACCCTGAAGAAGCCTGGGTTGTCATCAATGTCTTCGACGATCACCTTGCCTTCTCTGAGCGGGTGAGAGGCCTGCAAATCATCGCCCGGGTCTGTCATCTCGGTGACCAGGCCACTTAACCACCTGTTCAGCTCCAGCTCCAACAGGCGACGGTCCTTGGTCGTACCAATGTTTTCCCGCTGAATCAGTTTTAAATAATGGGCGATGCGAGAAAGCAGGAACACATAAGGCAACCGAGCGTTTATTCGGCTATTGGCGGTGGCCTCTGGCGTGTCATACAGCGCAGGCTTATGGGCTGAGTTGGCTGAGAAAAAGCACGCGTAATCGCGATTTTTATAGTAGGACAGTGGAATCAAACCCAGGTTGGCGAATTCAAACTCCCGCGTTTCTGGAATCATCACTTCCGAAGGGATTTTGACCTGACTGCCCGTACCCATGTCGTACAGATGGATCGGTAAGTCAGTGACAGCCCCACCCGACTGCGGCCCTCGAATCTGCACACACCAGCCATTGGCGATAAAACTCTTGACCATATTGGCCGCAAACGCGAACGTCGAGCTTACCCAGAGGTACTTACTGTGGTCCGGCCCCTTGACGCGCTCTTCGTAATTAAAAAGCCGTACCGGGTTCGTATCAGCACCATACGGTAACCGGCCCAGCGTACGCGGTGTTGTTCCACCCACGTAACGGGCATCATCGCTTTGGGTAAAGGCGTGCCACTTGATGTATTCCGCGCGGTCCATGTAGTTGCCAATGTCTTTGATCGCAGCAACCTCTTCCATGGTTGTCTTGCCAAAGAACGCCGGCCCTATCGAACACAAGAATGGCATATGGGCCGACGCCGCCACTTTTGAAATATTCCGCAACAGTGCAATGTCTTGCGCCCCACGGCCAAACTCGTAGTTTGACACCGCCGCTGCGATAGGCTCGCCACCTGGTGTGTCGTATTCCTGGGTATAGGTGTGCAGGTACATGCCGCTTTGAGAAATTTCGGGTGCGTCCTCAAAGTCCTGAGCCAGGTGCTCTTTGCTGATATCCAGCAGTTCGATCCGAACGTTCTGGCGGAAATCCGTCTGATCAACCAACGACTTCGCCCCACGCCAGATCGATTCGACCCGCTGAAAGTCCGGATGATGCATCACCTCGTCCAGCTGGCTGCTGATCTGGGCATCAATCGAGGCAATGTGCTCATCCAGCAAGGCCCTGTCCAGGCGCTCCACCTTCGGGGTGACCAGCTTGAGCCGCTCGAGAAAGACACTTACGGATGCAGTGACACGCTCATTGGCTGTGGCTTCAGACAGAACATCCACACTCTGGTAGGCGTCGATATCGCCCATTTGATCAAGGGGTTCGAGATTTATTTTTTCAAATAATGCGTGATACACATTTTGACTATCTTCCACCCGCACGGTGGCGCCGCGCGATTGCGCAGAGGATTGCTCTTCGGACATGTGTTGGTTTTCCGTATTTCGAGGTGAAGGTTTCTGGCGTTAGCCTTGAGGGGCAAGCGCAGCCAATTCCTTACGCAGTTCGTTACTCAGCGCCTCATCTTTCAGTATGCGTTCCAGTTCGGCACGGAACGACGCGTTGTCCAGAAGGTTGGCTTTCAACTCACGCAGCAGGTTTCGCATCGCCAGTAGTGCACGTAATTGCGGTATCTGCCGGGCGACCTGTTCGGGCTCGAAGTCCTTCATGCGCTGAAAGCTCAGCTCAACAGGGGTTTCGCCACCTTCGCTCGCGAGCGTATCCTCAACCACCAGCTTCAGGCTTGGGGAGAACTGCTCAAGCACGTTGTCAAAATTATTCTTGTTGATGTTGACCTTGCTCCGCTCGGACAGCGGACGCTGCTCTTTGCCGTTGCTATAGTCCCCCATCAGCATGAGCTTAAGCGGCAACTCGACCTTGCGCTGAGCTCCGCCCGTATGCAGATCAAGCTTGATGTTAACGCGTGCCTTGGGCACCTCATTCTGAAAACTGTTTGAAGCCATAAATCCTCCTGGAGGCAAGGAATCCCGAACCAGAACATGACCTTCGGCAACCTGCGCCGAGCAGGCTTGAGAGAGGTCTACCTGAGCCGGGCTTCCCGAACGCCTTGACTGACAGAGCACTCTGTAATGCACCGTCAAACGATGGCGGCTTTTTTTCACTTCCGCCACCCCTCTTGGAGAATCGAGAAACGTCCTACAAAAATACCCAACCGCAACATCCAGACACAGGAGCCTTCAGATCCCGACGATAGAAAATCAACCAAAATCCCGAGAAGAAGAACGAGGTGTTTAATCATGCCCGGTTAAAATGTCAGGAACTTCCTACGCCGACTGCAACACATTAAACAAAGCCAAGATGCGCCCTGCAGCGTTCGAAGAGGCACCTGTACAACGAAATCAGTTAATTAGACTTCAAAATATTTCTCCACTTGCTTTTTCAGCCAGGCACTCCTGACACTACCCTATCAACTGATGGAGCATGGCATGTCCCGACTTGAAGAGTTTAGAGCAATCGAACGGCTGATTGCCGTGAAAAAAACCCGACTGGCCCAGATCGAGAGCGACTCAAGGTTCAAACTTGACTATGAGTTTGAAGAAAAACTTCACGCCTTGCTGGCCGAATACCCGTTCGGCCTTGAGTACATAATTAAAATTGCCGTATGCGAGGGCGAGCTACCACTCGACATCTGCCAGCCTGGATGGCAACGGCCACGGCAGCACGCCTTCAGCCAGGGGCGCCCCATGAAATCCTACACAAACCCCCATACGCTCGAGGTAGTCGAAGCCAGAAGCAACAGGCACAAAACCCTGCAAATGTGGATTCAGCAGTATGGCCGCCCTGAAGTCGAAACCTGGGCAAGCCTTTGGCCTTGACGCCGCCGCAAAGCGCTTCGAACAACCCTGCCACTGAGCCGCACACACAAAATGGCGCACGTTGCCGCCAAGCCCGTCCCCCCCCGACAACCCACCGCAGCCTGCTCTGCTACTGTTCGGTAACCGAACAATAGCCCCTCCTCCGAATTGACGCTGCCGACTTCACTGCGCACCATGCACCGGCCTTGCGTACCCCCTGCCTGGGAAACGGTCACGCACGCGTAGCACCGCAGCTGAATACAATTTCAAGAAACGAGCAGTTTATGAACCACACCAAGACCACCCCCGCCGCGCCCCGGATGCCCCAGGGTTCGATTGGCGACAAGCTTCGCGGCGCCTTCGGCGTCGGCAAGACCCGTTGGGGCATGCTTGCCCTGGTGTTCTTCGCCACCACCCTGAACTACATCGACCGCGCCGCGCTCGGCATCATGCAACCGGTGCTGGCCAAGGAAATGAGCTGGACGGCGATGGACTACGCCAACATCAACTTCTGGTTCCAGGTCGGCTATGCGATCGGCTTTTTGCTTCAGGGCCGGTTGATCGACAAGGTTGGGGTAAAACGCGCCTTCTTCTTCGCCGTGCTGCTTTGGAGCCTGGCTACCGGCGCCCACGGCCTGGCCACTTCTGCGGCGGGTTTCATGGTCTGCCGCTTCATCCTTGGCCTGACCGAGGCCGCCAACTACCCGGCTTGCGTAAAGACCGTGCGATTGTGGTTCCCGGCAGGCGAGCGGGCCATCGCTACCGGCCTGTTCAATGCTGGCACCAACGTCGGCGCCATGGTCACGCCGGCCCTGCTGCCGCTGATCCTTGCCGTGTGGGGCTGGCAGGCTGCATTCATCGCCATGGGCAGCCTGGGCCTGGTGTGGGTGGTGCTGTGGCTGCTGAAATACTACAACCCTGAAGACCACCCCAGCGTGCGCCAGAGCGAGGTGCAGTACATCCAGCAGGACGACGAGCCCGAGCCGACCCGCGTGCCGTTCAGCCGTATCCTGCGCCTGCGCGGTACCTGGGCGTTCGCGGTGGCCTATGCGATTACCGCGCCGGTGTTCTGGTTCTACCTGTACTGGCTGCCGCCGTTTCTCAACCAGCAGTACAGCCTGGGCATCAACGTGACCCAGATGGGCATCCCGCTGATCATCATCTGGCTGACCGCAGACTTCGGCAGCATCGGTGGCGGCATCCTGTCGTCCTGGCTGATCGGCCGTGGCGTGCGCGCCACCACCGCACGGCTGGTGTCGATGCTGATCTTTGCCTGCACCATGGTCAGCGTGGTCTTTGCCGCCAACGCCAGCGGCCTGTGGGTTGCAGTGGCGGCCATCTCGCTGGCGGTGGGTGCGCACCAGGCGTGGACGGCCAACATCTGGAGCCTGGTGATGGACTACACGCCCAAGCACCTGGTGAGCACGGTGTTCGGCTTCGGCAGCATGTGCGCGGCGATCGGCGGGATGTTCATGACGCAGATCGTCGGCAGCGTGCTGACCGCCACGAACAACAACTATGCCGTGTTGTTCACCATGATTCCGGCCATGTACTTCCTGGCACTGGTGTGGATGTATTTCATGGCGCCGCGCAAGGTCGAGAGCGCCTGAAGTGCGCTAGCCAGTTACCTCTACGGGGCCCTTGCGGGCCCTTTTTTTCGGATGGTATTTCTTCGTGTGCGGATAACCGGTCAGACCCTGGCCAGCACAGCCATGGCTTTCTCCAGCGCCATGCGCGCACGCTGTTCACCGCTGATGCCCTGCTCCAGCAACTGCCGCGTGGGAATCTCCAGGCTCAGCGGCACGGTTGCCGGCAAAGCGCGCAACAAGGCAACCAGGTCGGCATCGCCGTCGCCCGGGAAACGCCGCTCATTGCGCGCCTGGCGCAGGATCTCGTCCATGTCGGCCGGCACCGGACCGGCAACGTCGCACAGCTGGGCATAGCGCATGCGCTGCGGCGCCAGTTTCGCCAGGTCATCCAAAGAAGACCTGGACCGATTGAAGTGGAACGCATCCACCAGCACACAACCGTTGGCGCGGTTGGCGTTGGCCACCACTCGCATAGCCTGGTCGAGGTTGCGCACATCGGTCCAGGGCATGAACTCCAGGTGCGGATGAATACCGAACCCCGCCGCCAGTTCGCACAACGCGGCAAAACGCTCGGTCAGACGGGCTTCATCCGGGTCGTTGCCTGCCACCAGCAACTCGGTCCCGCCTAGCTCGGCGCCTGTCGCCAGAATCGGTTCGAAATCGGCTACGCAGGTTTCCGGTTTCAGCCGCAGGATCTCCAGGTCGAGCACCTTGATACCCGTGTCGCGCAGGCGCGCCTGGGTTTGCCGGCGCAGGTTGCCGTCGGCCACCAGCGGGAAGTGCAGCTCCTGTTCGGTAGCCGGCACCAAGCGAAGGCCTACGTGGCTGTAGCCGGCGCGGGCAGCAGCCTCGACCATGTCCGGCGGGGACAGTTCGAGCACCGTGAGGGCCGCGAGGGAGAAAATTCGATCAGTCATTTATCGTCACCAGAAAAAGAAGGTTGCGTCAGGCAATGCTTTCGGGGGCGCAGGCGCGGCCCGTTTCCGCTGCCTGGCGGATTGCTTCGATCAGCGCCAGGGTCCGGCCGCCGTCGGCAGCATCGATCAGGGGCGTCTGCTCACCCCGCGCAACCCGCACAAAGTGCTGCAATTGCAGGGTCAGCGCCTCACCCGCCGGGATGCTTTCTTCGCTTTGCAGCAGCGGCGTGTGCCATCCCGAGCCTGTCTCGGCATAGTGCCAGCGCTTGAGCTGGGGAATGCTCAGCGCCCCCTGTGTGCCGGCCAGCAGGTAGCATGGCTGACCCTCCTGGCGCGGGTAGATCGGGCTTTCGCCGGAGTCCAGCTCCCAGCTCCACGGCGCAGCCACGGCGTCGGAACCGGTCAGGCTGCCCAACGCGCCATTGGCAAACTGCAGCAGCACCGCCGCGCTGTCTTCGTTGGCAAAGCCGCGCACGTCGTTGCGGGTAAACGCCTGCACCTGTACCACCTCGCCGCACAGGTGGCGCAGCAGGTCGAGGTCGTGGATCAGGTTGGTCAGCAAGAAGCCGGCGCCCGGCTCACGTCGCCAAGCCGTTTCGAAGTAGCCGTCGGGTTTTTGCAGTTGCCACAGCGCGGTGACATTGATCAGCCGGCCCAGCTTGCCGTCGGCGATCACCTGGTGCGCCTTGACGATCAGCGGATTGTGCCGCCGGTGGTGCCCTACCAGTACGGGTACGCCATGGCGGCGCGATGCCTCTACCAACGCGCGCACCTCATCCAGGTGCACGCCCACCGGCTTCTCGACCAGCACCGGCACACCGGCCTCGACGCAATCCAGGGCGCAAGTCACATGCAGGTTGTTCGGGTTGGCAACGATCACGGCTTCGGGGCGTGCGTGCTCCAGCATTTGCCGGTGGTCGGCAAAACAGGGTACGCCACATTCGGCGGCAAAGGCTTGCGCCTGCGGGCCAGGGTCGGCCACCGCGCACAGCTGGGCTTGCGGCACATTGCGCAAGTGCTGGTAATGCTGGCGGCCCATGATGCCAGCGCCGATCAAGGCAATACGAAGGGGTGCGTTCAACAGCCTGTCCTCTTGTCATTGTTGTTTTGTAGATTCTGAAATTCAGTTCCACAATCCACTCACGACAATCTAGAACCTGGTTCTGCTTTTATGAAGAACCGGCAGAACAGACTGTGCGGTAATCGACCGGAAAAGTGCCGTCAGGCAAACAACTCGCTTGCCCGGCTGGCCGCCGACAGTTCTTGCGCTGCAGCCAGCAACAGCGGCGCCAGCTCTGCCAGGCGGCTTTGCGTCATGCGAGCACTGGGCCCGGCGATGCTCAACACGCCGATCACTTCCTCCGTGAACGGGCGTCGCACCACGGCAGCCAGCGCCGAGGTACCAATGGCCGAGGTTTCCTCAACCCAGGCATAACCACGCTCACGGGCACGGTGCAGGTAAGCGAGCAGTTCGTCTGTGGAACGTGGTGCGTTCGGGCCGAACTGCGCGGGGTCGGCGATGCCTTGGCGCAATACCATCTGTAGCGCCTGCTCATCGTCCAGGCTGGCCAGCCAGGCATGCCCGGAGGCTGTGTAGAACAGCGGTGCGTCGCGGCCCATGTCCGGGTCATAACGCAGCCCGGAACGGGCGCCCTGGGATTTGGCGATCCAGGTCTGGCGGGCACCGTCGATCACGCCAAGGCGTACCAGCTCACCGCTGTCCTGGGCCAGGCGGTCGAGGATCGGCTGGATGATGTCGGCACCGTTGCTCGACAGGTAGCGAAACCCCATGGCCACCAGCTTGGCCGACAGCTGGTAGCGGCTATTGTCGCGGTTCTGCCGTACATAGCCCAATCGCACCAACTCGGTGAGCATGCGGTGGGCAGCGCTTTTGGGGATGTCCAGGCGCTCGGCCAGGGTTTGCAGTGGCAACCCCTGAGGTTCGCCGGTAAGGCTTTCTACAAGACTGAAGGCGCGTTCGATCTGACTACCAGCCATGATTACAGGTCCCTGATTTTTTTGCGAATTCTAGAAGATGATTCCACATCGGCGATAGGTAGCGCAGCCAGCGACCAATGAAATGTCCGGTTATCGCCCAATACCTGCCATGCGCAGGCACCGTGCTCTTGCGGGTAGCATCGTTGGCGATGAGAATATGGAACCTTGTTCCAATAACAATACAGGAATCCAGCGATGTCTTCTGCGCCCTTTGATACCGAATGCGATGTACTGGTCATAGGCTCCGGCGCCGCCGGGCTGGCCGCGGCGGTGACAGCTGCCTGGCATGGGCAGAAGGTGATCGTGGTAGAGAAGGAGCCGGTGTTTGGCGGCGCCACCGCCTGGTCCGGAGGCTGGGCCTGGGTGCCGCGCAACCCGCTGGCACGGCGCGCCGGCATCGAGGAGGACATCGAACAGCCGCGCACTTACCTGCGCAATGAATTGGGCACGTATTACAACGCTGAGCGCGTCGATGCATTCCTTGAGGCGTGCCCACATATGGTGGCGTTCTTCGAGAAGCACACAGCCCTGCAGTTTGCCGATGGTAACGGGATTCCTGACATGCACGGGGACACACCGGGCGCAGCCCAGGGCGGCCACCAGGTGATCGCCGCGCCTTATGACGCCCGCGAGGTGGGCGCCTTGCTACCACGTCTGCGCAAGACCATGCGCGAAACCTCGTTCATGGGCATGCCGATCATGGCGGGCGATGACCTTGCCGCGT
The DNA here is from genome assembly GCF_044769185.1 of Pseudomonas sp. NPDC090592. Lineage (NCBI taxonomy): Bacteria > Pseudomonadati > Pseudomonadota > Gammaproteobacteria > Pseudomonadales > Pseudomonadaceae > Pseudomonas > Pseudomonas sp. NPDC090592. The sequence goes on along the minus strand of NZ_JBIVXJ010000025.1, from coordinate 26,425 downwards.
TCCTCAACATGACCCGCTCGCCCAAGGCTTTGCTGCATGTTTGCAAGCGCTTTGGCCGCCACCTGTATCACCTGGCCCGGCACGGGCGGGCGATGCATCTGGTCAATGGTGTGGCGCTGGTGGCGCGCCTGGCCAAGTCGGCACAAGCGCTTGGCGTGCACCTGCAGGAATCCGCGCCAGCCAAACGCCTGCTGGTAGAAGATGGCCAGGTACGGGGCGCCCTGGTAGCAACGGCGCAGGGCGAACACATGATTCGGGCGAAGGCCGTGGTACTGGCGGCAGGTGGCTTCCCCAACGACAGCGCCAGGCGTCGGCAACTGTTCCCACGCGATGCCAGTGGCGAAGACAACCTGGCGCTGCCGCCGCAGGGTTGTTCAGGTGACGGGCTGCGCCTGGGCGAATCGGTGGGCGGCGTGGTTGCCACCGACCTGAAGTCGCCGGTGGCATGGGCTCCGGTTTCGCAGGTGCCGCACCGCGATGGCAGTATCGGCCACTTTCCGCACATCATCGAACGCGGCAAGCCGGGCATTATTGGCGTGCTGGCCAACGGCAAGCGTTTCGTCAACGAAGCGCATGGCTATTACGACTATGTATCGGCCATGGTCGCGGCGGTGCCGCTGGGTGAGGACGTATGCTCGTGGCTGGTTTGCGACCACCGCTTCCTGCGCCGCTACGGCCTGGGCCATGCCCGCCCTGCGCCGCTGCCGGTGTGGCCACATGTACGCAACGGCTACCTCAAGCGCGGCGCCACGCTCGAACAACTCGCCCAGGCCTGCGGCATCGACCCCTCCGGGTTGCGGGCCACGGTCGACGTGTTCAACGCCCATGCCCGCGAAGGCCAGGACCCGGCGTTTGGCCGTGGCTCAACGCCGTTCAACCGCAAGCAGGGTGACCCACAGCATAAGGGGCCGAACCCTTGTGTAGCGCCCATTGAGCACGGGCCGTTTTATGCGGTGAAGGTAAAGCCCGGCTGCTTTGGCACCTTTGCCGGGCTGCGCACCGATGGCAATGCCCGGGTGCTGGACGAGGCCGGGCAGCCGATTGCCGGGCTGTATGCGGCGGGTACCGACATGGCCAGTGTTTTCGGTGGCTGGTACCCGTCGGGTGGCATCAACCTGGGGCCGGCGCTGACCTTTGGCTATGTGGCCGGGCGGCATATTGCCGGCGTGCGGGGATATGAGTGAGCGCCGCGGTGTATCCCCTGAAGTTTTTCGGCTGCCTGGACGGGCCTCTTCGCGGGCGCGCCCGCTCCCACAGGAACTCTGCAAACCTTGAACCTGTGGTGATCCTGTGGGAGCGGGCAAGCCCGCGAAGGGCCGGCTCAAGCAAAGCCCGCAAGAAAGGCGCTAAATCTGATCTTTTTCAGTCTTGTGATTGATCTGCGCCAACCAGTACGGCACATCCACCTCATCGATCTGCTCGGCGCGCAGGAAGCGTTCGGCATACTGGCGGTACACCCCGCTGCTCAGGAACAGTTGCAGCAGCTGCCCGTCGATGTGCCGGTCGCGGGCCATGAACACCATGATCCTGACCGACTCGGATAACGTCTTCGGCGGTTTGTACGGCCGGTCGGCCGCCGTCAGCGCCTCGAAGATGTCGGCAATGGCCATGACCCGCTCGGCAATACCCAGGTCTTGCTCACCCAGCCGGCGTGGATAGCCGCTGCCATCCAGTTTTTCGTGGTGGTTGCCGGCAATGTCCGGCACCCGCTTGAGCTGGCGAGGGAATGGCAACGCGCTGAGCATGATGATGGTCTGCACGATGTGTTCGTTGATCTTGAAGCGTTCCTCGTCATTCAGCGTACCGCGCCGGATCGACAGGTTGTACAGCTCGCCGTGGTTGCTGGCATACGGCGGCAGGCGCATGTCGAAGCCCCAGTGGTTGCGCGGGTCGCCCTTGACCACCGGTGGCTTGCGCTCGCCCCAGGGCACACGGTGCTCGGCACGGTCGGCCAGCAGGGGCTCCTCTACAGGCAGTACCGGTTGCAGCGCACCGGCGAAGCGCTCGGCCTCGTCGCGGGAAATGCCCAGGCGGTTGTCGAAGTGACGCAACCAGCGGCGCTGGCCGATTTGCTGCAGGCGCTCGATATCGGCGTCCTGCATGAACTCGCCGCCAATATTGGCCTGGGCGACGAAGGCGAAGTCTTCGTGCAGCTGGGCTTGGCTACGGGCCAGGGCGGCTTGCAGCACCTGCGGGTCGCCAGCGCTGGCCAGGCCTTGCCAATACGCCAGCTCGGCATCGCGCCACAGCACTTCAAACCGCATGCGTACTTCGTGGATACGGTTGTAGAGGGTCTCCAGCTTGGTCGCCTTGTCCACCACGTACTCGGGGCTGGTGACCTTGCCACAATCGTGCAACCAGGCCGCCACGCGGAATTCGTAGCGCTCGGCTTCGGTCATGCTGAAGCTGGCATACGGGCCGCTGTCACTGGCCGCCACCTGGTCCAGCAGCATCTGCGCCAGTTGCGGCACCCGCTCGCAGTGGCCGCCGGTATAGGGGCTTTTGGCATCGATGGCATCGGCCAGCAGCTTGATCATGGCGTCCATCAGGCGTTGCTGGGCTTCGGCCATCTGGCGCGTCTCGATGGCCACCGCCGCCACCCCCGATAGCTCCTCGACAAAGCGCTGGAACGGTTGGCCAAGCTGGCCGCGCGCCTGCGCTTCATCCAGTTGCAACAGCAGAATGCCCAAAAGCGCCTGGCTGCGGTCATTCAACACCACGGCCAGGCTGCGCTCGTGCAGGCCCAAGGTCTGGGTAACTTGCGCAGCCAGCGTGTGGCGCGCGCCCTCGTCCACCGCCAACTCGGCCGGGTATTGCTCGCCGCGGCATGAGGCTGCCAGGCGCAGCAACCCGTGGTCGGCGTCATACAGGTAGACCACGCCGGCCTCGGCACCGGCAGCGTGCACCAGATGGGTCAGTACACCGTCGAGCATGCGATCCAGGTCGCGCTCGCGGCTAAGCGTCAGGGTGATGGCCTGGAAGCCCTGGATGGTGCCAGACATCCGGCCAAGCACCTGGCTCAGCTCGCGCACTTCAGACACCCTCGACTTCACCCCGACTTCGCGGCTGAAATCGAAGCCGGCCAGACCTTGCACCTGCTCGGCCAGCTGCTTCAGCGGGCGACCGATGCGCCGGCCGAGCACGCCCCCGAGCACCAGCAGCACCGCCATCAGCACAGCGGTCCACAGCAACTGTTCGAACAACACCTGGCGCGCACCGGCCAGCAGTTCGTGGCCCGGCACCGCCATCAGCACTTGCAGGTCCTGCCCGGCGAGCGTAGTCAGCGGGATGCGCATGCCATACCAGGTCTGGCCGTCCACCTGATAGGGCTGTGACTGAGTGCCTTGCGGTAGGTCCGCGTACAAGCGCTGCAGGCTTGCTACACCCAGCTCGTCGATGCGCGACAGGCGCACGCCTTGGCGTTCGTGCACGATTACCCGCTGCAAGTCCGGGTAGGCCACGACATTGCCCTGCGCGTCGAGCACGGCTATTTCAGTACCGGGCGTCATCCGCAGGCCCTGGGTTTCGCTGGCCAGGTCGTTGACCGACACGTCCATGCCTATCACTGCTCCGCCGTCGACGCTGCGCTGGGCCAGGGTCAGGCCAATTTCGCGCGTGGTGAAAAACACATAGGGCGGGGTCAGCACCGTGGCGGGTTGCGCGCTGGCTTCGGCGAACCATGCGCGGGTACGCGGGTCGTAGCGGTAGTCGGGTTTGGCCTGGGCGTGCAACAGGTTCAGCGCCCGGTCGTAGTAGCGCCACTCACCCTGCACCTGCCCGCCTTCATCGCGGTTGACGCTCTGCACCAGGAATGCCGTGCCCGGTGGCGCTGCAAAACGTTGCAGCAACTGTGGGTCTCGCAACCGGCGTACCAACAGGAAATCGCCGTTGGCGTAGCCCATGTAGGCGGCGCTGAGCATCCGGTTGGCGTCCAGTGTCTCGACCAGTTGCGGCAACCCTTCCAGGCGCTGTGCCTGGGTGTGCGCAGTAGGGTTGTGAGCCAGCAGCCGGATGCTGCTCTGTACCGGGTCTATCAGGCGCCGGGCGCGTTCGTCGATGGTCTTGCCGACTTGCTGGGCGGCATCTGCGGCGGCGGCGACCAAGGTCTGGCGGATACCGCGGTAGCCCTGCCAGGCCAGCGCGGCACAGAGCAACAGCATGCCCAGCACAATGGCCAGCGCCACCAGCCATTGCAGCGAGATGCCACGCCTGGCTTTATCAGCAACACGATCCGTCGACACGCAGCCCATTCCAGGTACTCCATGTGGTGCAAATTGTGGGAGCAGCCAGGACGATCATGCGGGCCGAAGCCATTCGCAGGCAGCGTGACAGGCCCAATGGTGGCAATTAGCCCTGGCCCATCTTGGCAGGAGTGTAGAGTGCGGTTGGCGGTTTTGCCGGGACGAATGAAGAAATCCAGGTAACCTTTTCAGCGCTTGTCAGGGCCTCTTCGCGGGCACGCCCGCTCCCACAGGTACTGCACTGGCTTCGGGCTCACCTTTAACCTGTGGGAGCGGGCTTGCCCGCGAAGGGCCGCAAAGCGGCCCAGAGCCTGATCACCTGCGAGCCCGTTGTTCCAGCATCACCAGCACGCCAACAATCAACGCCTGCATACCTTCATTCAACTCCACCTCCATCTCCGACTCTTCCCCTGCCCGGTCGGCATCCAGCAGCGGCTCACGCCCCGACACGGTGTACACCGTATCGGCCACCGCAAAACCATGGAACGCCACCGTGGACAGCAACCAGCGCGCCTGCTCCAGGTTCAGGCCGTATGCCTGGGCGATGTGCGCCTGGTGGTCGTTGATCTTGTCGATCATCACGTCGGTTGCCGCCAACCTGCGGATCACATAGGGCGTCAGCCCTGGGTGAGCCTTGACGAACGCCTGCACCGACGTTGCAAAGCGCAGCAGGTAGGCCTGCAACCCTTCTGCACAATCACCCTGCGCCCTGGGGATCTGCCAACGCTGGAAGATCTCCTCGGCCACCAGGCACTTGAGCGCCTCAATGTTCGCCACGTGCTTGTACAACGCCATGTGACTTACCCCCAACGCAGCCGCCACGCCAACGAAGGTGAGGCCGGGCAAGCCAATGGCGATGCTGACGTCAGCAATGCGTTCACGGGTAATGGTGCGCGGGCGACCGCGTCCAGACGTACGTTCAGGTGGTTGCATCGGCTCCTCCGGGCTTCTTGAAGACAGTCTTGTAGCTGTCTTGTCGGGTTTTCGCAAATTAGTTTATAGTCATGCAACTAATTCGTTTTCAGCTCCCAGGCCCGTTTCATGTCTGACTCATCCTCCCCCCTCGACGCCGCCCCTGTCGGCAGCAAGGTGCGTAGCCCTCTGCGCCGTGTGCTCTATCCCATTCGCGGGCGGCTGGCCCTGGCGGCATTGCTGTCCGCCGCGGGGGCGATGCTGGCCCTGGTCCCTCTGGCAGGCGTTGCGCACATTGCACAGCTTGCGCTGAGCGAATCCGGCTCATCGGCCGCCATTGCCCGGGCGATCGCGGCCAGCGTCGCCAGCCTGTTTACAGGGATGACCTTGATAACCGCCGCCGAGTTGTTGGCGCACCAGGCCGACAACCACATTACCCATCACCTGCGCGTTGCCATTGGCCAGCGCCTGATGCAAGTGCCGCTCGGCTGGTTCAGCGAGCGAGCGTCGAGCGAGGTGAAACGTGCCATGCAGGACGACATCGGCACCTTGCATAGCCTGACCGCGCACTTTTTCACTACTTTGGGCCGCGCCGTCGGCGCCGTGGTAGTGTCGGTGGCCTACCTGCTCGCCACGCACTGGAGCCTGGCACTGGTCGTGCTGCTGCCCTTCCCTGTGTTCTTCCTGTTTCTGCACCGGGCCATCAAGGCCAGCGCAGCGCATATGGGTGACGTGGTCACAGGTATGGCACGCATCGACAATGCAGTGGTCGAGTTCGTCAATGGCATGCCGCTGGTCAAAGCGTTCGGCGACCGTGGCAATGCCCAGGACCGCTACCGTGCCGCGGTCGATGCCTTCGCCGACACCTTCACCGGCTTCACCCGCCCACTGGTTGCGGCGATGGCCCGGGCCAATGCCTTGATCGCGCCGGTGACAGTACTGGGCGTGGTGCTGCTGGCCGGCATGCTGTTCGTGGCCGTGGGCCGGATCGAGCCGCTGCAGATCCTGCCCTTTGCCCTGGTCACGCCGGGGCTGTGCGCGCCGTTGCAGCTGTTGCACTACATCACCCATGACCTGAACAACGCGGTGGCAGCAGCCCAGCGGGTGCAGGCGCTGCTGGACACGCCGGTGCTGCCGGCCCCTGCCGCTGGCAGCCTGCCCAACGGCAGCGAAATACGTGTGCAACGGGTGAGCCATGCCTATGTGCCTGGCACCCCGGTGCTGAACGACGTCAGCTTCAACCTGGCCCCCGGCACCACCACCGCCATCGTCGGCCCCTCCGGCGCCGGCAAGTCGACCTTGGCGCGCCTGCTCCTGCGCTTCTTCGACCCCGATGCCGGGCGCATCACCCTGGGCGGTGTCGACCTGCGGCAGGTCGAGAGCCGCGAGCTGTACCGGCGCATCGGCTTCGTACTGCAAGAGGTACGGCTGATCCATGCCAGCGTGGCCGAAAACATCGCCCTGGGCCAACCGGCTGCAACCCGCGAGCAGATCGAAGCGGCGGCGCGCCTGGCCAACATGCATGCACGCATCCTGCAACTGCCGCGTGGCTATGACTCGGTGATCGGCGAAGACGCGCAACTGTCAGGTGGCGAACAGCAACGCCTGAGCATCGCCCGCGCCGTGCTACTCGACCCGCCTGTGCTGGTACTGGACGAGGCCACCGCAGCCGCCGACGCCGAAAGCGAGTCGGCGATCCAGGATGCCCTGTCGCGCTTTGCCAAGGGTCGCACCCTGCTGGTAATCGCCCACCGGCTGGACACCGTGATGAACGCCGACCAGATCCTGGTGATCGACCAGGGCACCCTCTGCGAACAAGGCCGACACGCCGAATTGCTCGCGCGCCAAGGCCTGTATGCCCGGCTGTGGGAACAGGGCCGCTATCAGAACACCGTGGAGAAGGCACTGCCAGCATGCTGAAAACCTTCGTTCGACTGCTGGGCGACAGCGCCCCGGCATGGCGTCGCTATTGCCTGATGACCGTGTTGTATGGGGTGTTCAGTGGGCTGACCATCAGTGCTCTGGCGCCGATCATGCTGCACCTGCTGAACAACCAATTACCTGCCGCCAGTGCCTGGCTGGCCGTACTGGCAGCCGGCCTGGTGCTGTGCTGGGCCTGGCGACGCCGCGTGGAGCAGGCAGGTATCAGCCTGGCCGTGGCCGTGTTGCAAGGCGGCCGCCATTGCATCGGCGCCCACGTGGCTCAACTGCCGCTGGGCTGGTTCACCCCGCAGAACACGGCGCGGCTTGGCCATGTGATCACCCAAGGCACGATGGCCGTGGCCCAGTTGCCGGCCCATGTGCTTACCCCCTTGATCAGTGGCAGCGTCACGCCACTGGTGTTGCTGCTTGCATTGTTCGCCCTGCACCCGCCGCTGGGGCTGATCGCTCTGCTGGCATTGCCGGCGTTGCTAGCGGTGTTGTTGTTCAGTGCCCGCCTGGGGCGCAGCGCCGACCAGGCCTTTCACCGGCACTTCGCCGAAGCCAGCATGCGAATGGTCGAATTTGCCCAGGCGCAGTCCGTGCTGCGCGCCTTCAATGGTGCCGGGGGTGGAACGCGCTTGCTGGAACAAAGCCTTCAGTGCCAGCACAGCAGCGGCGCGGGCCTGATCGTGCGGGCTTCGTTGTCGGCATTGCTGAACAGCTGGGCCGTGCAGATGACATTCGCCACGCTGCTGGTAGCCGCTGGCCTGTGGTTCGGCAGCCACGCCGGTGCCCAGCCGCAGGACGCTGTGGCGGTGATCGTGGCGTTGGCGCTGGTGTGCCGCTTCATCGACCCGTTGCAGGACGTTGCCAGCCATGTCGAGATCCTGCGCGGGGCGCATGGCCAGCTCAAGGAGATCGAACGCATCCTGGCAGCCAAGCCATTGCCCGAGCCCACCACGACCCTGCAGCCGCTGGATGGCGCTATCGACCTGCAAGGGGTGAGCCTGCGCTACAGCGCTGAAGGCCCAGAGGTGTTGCATGACGTGAACCTGCATATCCCGGCCGGCAGCATGACTGCGATCATCGGCGCGTCGGGCTCGGGCAAGACGTCGCTGCTGCGCCTGATAGCGCGGTTCTTCGACACCACCCAAGGCAGCGTGCAGATTGGCGGTGTGGACGTGCGCAACATGCCCCGCGCCAGCCTCACCGACACCGTCAGCCAGGTGCTGCAGGATACCTGGCTGTTCCAGGGCAGCATTGCCGACAACATCCGCATCGGCAAACCCGATGCCAGCGACGCCGAGGTGTTGCAGGCGGCGCACATGGCCGGGCTGGCGAGCATCATCGAGCGCCTGCCTGCAGGCCTCGATACGCCCGTAGGTGAAGGGGGTGCACGGTTGTCTGGCGGCGAGCGCCAGCGTGTGACCATTGCCCGCGCGTTTATCAGGCAAACGCCCGTGCTGCTGGTAGACGAAGCCACCGCAGCCCTCGATGCCGAGAACCAGGCGCTGATTGCCCAGGCCCTGCACAGCTTGCGTGGGCGCTGCACGCTGGTGGTCATCGCACACCAGCTCGGCACCGTCGCCATGGCCGACCATATCGTGGTGCTGGAAGCGGGCCAGGTTGTCGAGCAAGGCGCGCCGGCAGCACTGCGCGCCCGCGGCGGCCGCTATGCGCGCTTTCTCGAGCAGCGCCACGCCGCCAATGGCTGGCGCATCGCCGTACCGCATGCGGGCCATGACTGATGCGCACGACCTGGCTGGTAGTGTTCCTGCTGTTGTGCGTCGCCTCACTGGCGGTGGGTGCCCGTGAGCTGGCCTGGGCCCAGCTGTTTACCCTGCACAGTGATACCTGGCTGACCCTGACCGCCAGCCGCCTGCCACGCCTGGCGGCGTTGATGCTGGTCGGTGTGGGCCTGGCGGTGTGCGGAGTAATCCTGCAGCAGATCGTGCGCAACCGTTTCGTCGAGCCGGGCACCACCGGTGGGCTGGACGCCGCACGCCTGGGCATCCTGCTGTCACTGGGCCTGGCGCCAGCAGCCGGGGCGTTGCTGCGCATGCTGTTCGCCTTGGCCGTGTGCTTTGCGGCCAGCCTGCTGTTCGTCGCCATCATCCGCCGCATCCGCGCCCGCAACGCCGTGCTGGTTCCGGTCATCGGCCTGATGTATGGCGGTGTGCTGAGTGCGCTGGCCGAGTTCTACGCCTACCGCTTCAACCTTTTGCAAAGCATGCAGGGCTGGTTGCTGGGGGATTTCTCCAAGGTGGTGCAGGGTCGCTACGAAATCCTCTACCTGATCGTGCCGATCGTGCTGGTCACCTACCTGTATGCACAGCGCTTCACCGTGGTCGGGATGGGCGAAGGCATGGCCACCAGCCTGGGCCTGAACTACACCGCCAACATCACCCTGGGCCTGCTGCTGGTGGCGGTGACGGTGTCGGCCAGCGTGATCGCCGTCGGCGCCATCCCCTTCGTCGGCCTGGTGGTGCCCAACCTGGTAGCCATGCGTTTTGGCGACAACCTGCGCCGCACGCTACCGCTGGTGGCACTGGGCGGCGCTACCTTGCTGCTGGTCTGCGACCTGCTCGGGCGGCTGCTGATCTACCCGTTCGAAGTGCCCATCGGCCTGACGGCAGGCGGCCTGGGTGGGCTGATCTTCCTTGGGCTGGTCATCTGGAGGCAGCGATGAGGGGCCGTCACTGTGTGTGGTTGGCAGTGGTCGTGCTGGCCCTGGTATTCGTCTTCGCCAACGCCGGGCCCGATTTTGCCTACGTCATCCCCAAGCGCCTCGCACGCCTGGCCGCCATGGTCATCGGCGGCGTGTGCGTGGCCTGTTCTGCCATCGCCTTTCAGACCCTTTCCGGCAACCGCATCCTGACCCCGTCGGTCATGGGCTACGAGGCGGTGTACCTGCTGCTGCAGGCGTTGCTGGTGCTGGCAATGGGGGTGCAGGGGCTGGTGCTGCTCGGCAGTAGCGGCAACTTCCTGCTCTCGGTACTGCTGATGCTCGGCTACTCGTGGGCCCTGCACCGCTGGCTGTTTCGCGACAGCAAGAACAACGTCTACTTCCTGCTGCTGGTCGGGTTGGTACTGACCATGGTCATGGCCACTTTCACCCAGTTCGTCCAGCTGAAAGTCAGCCCCGGCGAATTCTCGATGCTGCTGGGCTACACCCAGGCTTCGTTCAACCGGGCAGCGCCGCAACTGCTGTTGTATTCGGCGGTGCTGGTGGCGGGCTTGTGCCTGCTGCTGGCCCGGGCGGTGCCGGTGCTGGACGTGCTGGCGCTAGGGCGCGACCAGGCGATTTCCCTGGGCGTGGACTACACGCGCAAGGTGCGCCTGCTGCTGGCAGTGATCGCGGCGCTGGTGGCTGTGTCGACCAGCCTGTTGGGGCCCACGGCGTTCATGGGCGTATTCGTCGCCAACATCACCTACGCCGTGGCCGGCACCTTCCGCCACCAGGTCACGCTGGCCCTTGGCAGCGCGGTAGCCATTGCCGTGTTCATTGCCGCCCAGCTGCTGGTCGAGCATGTCTTCAACTACAGGACCACCGTCGGCATCCTCGTGAACCTGGTGTGTGGCACCTATTTCCTCGCCCTGATGGTGCGAAACCGGGGAGCCGCATGATAGCTGTCCATGACCTGCACAAACGCTACGGCAGCAAGGCCGTATTGAGCGGAGTAAGCACCCGCTTCCCGCGCCAGCAGCTGACCTCGCTGATCGGCCCCAACGGCGCCGGCAAAACCACCTTGCTGATGATGCTCGCCCGCTTGCTGGAGCCCAGCAGCGGCGACATCCAGCTGGACGGCAGAAGCATCAGCAGCATCGCCATCGGCGACTACGCCCGACGCGTCGCCACCCTGCGCCAGTCGGTCGACTTCAATCTGCGCCTGACCGTCGACGAACTGGTCGCGTTCGGCCGTTTCCCCTACAGCCGCGGCGCACTTACGGGTGAAGACCGCCAGGCCATCGACCAGGCCATCGCCTTTCTATCCCTTGAGCCACTGCGCAACGCGTATCTCGATGAGCTCAGCGGCGGCCAGCGGCAAATGGCATTCCTGGCCATGACCATTGCCCAGCAGACCGACTACCTGCTGCTCGATGAGCCACTGAACAACCTGGACATGGGCCATGCCGTGCAAATCATGCGCGCCTTGCGCCGCCTGTGTGACGAGTTCGGCCGCACGGTGATCCTGGTGGTGCACGACATCAACTTCGCCGCCGCCTACTCCGACCATATCGTCGCCATGCACAACGGCCGGGTGCATTGCAGCGGCAGCGTCGAGCAGGTGGTGACCGAACAACAGCTGCAGGCGCTATACGGGCTCGAATTCGAAATCACCCACGGCGCGCGCGGGCGCCTGTGCAACTACTTCAACCCACCCGGAGCACCACGATGAACCGCAACCACCCCGCCAGCAGCTGGCCGCTGGCGCTATTGCTTGGCGCCACCCTGGCCCTGCACGGCTGCAACGAACCCACCACAGCCACGCCGGCAACAGTGCAAGCCACACACCATGGCGACTACATGCCGGTTACCGTGCAGCACAAGCTGGGCAGCACCGTGATCAGCCAGCTGCCACAGCGCACGGTGGCGCTGGACATGAACGAAGTGGACTTCCTCGACCAACTGGGCGTGGCCGTGGCCGGTATGCCCAAGGACTTCGTGCCGCACTTCCTGGCGCGTTACAAGGACGCCGCGCAAACCGCAGATGTCGGCTCGATCGTGCAGCCGAACCTTGAGCGGGTACACGCTGCCCGGCCCGACCTGATCCTGATCACCTCGCTGCAGGCCAGCCACTATGGCGAACTGAGCGAAATGGCGCCGACCCTGCACTTCGATGTGGATTACCGCGACAGCGAGGCCGGGCATGTCGCGGTGGTCAAACAGCACCTGACCAGCCTTGGCGAGGTATTCGGCAAGCAGGACCTGGCCCGGCGCAAGGTTGACGAACTGGAAGCCAAGCTGGCCCAGGCGCGCAACGTTACCCGCGACCGCCCGGAACGGGCGCTGGTGGTGCTGCACAACAATGGCGCCTTCAGCGCCTTCGGTGTGCAGTCGCGCTACGGCTTCATCTTCAATGACCTGGGCGTGAAACCGGCCAGCACCACGCTGGACACCGGCCTGCATGGCCAGCCGATCTCCAGCGAGTTCATCCAGCAGGCCAACCCCGACATCCTCTACGTGGTGGACCGCACTGCCGTGATGGAGCACCGCCCGCTGATGAACGCAGCCACACTCGACAACCCGCTGCTCCGCCAGACCAACGCCTGGAAGCATGGCCGCGTGGTGTTCGTCGACCCGCAGGCCTGGTACGTCACGGCCGCCAGCCCGACGTCACTGGCCCTGATCGCAGATGACGTGATCAGGGGCTATCAGGACTAAGCCCTACCTGATGCCGTCGCCCGGCAACACGAGAGCGCGTGATTCTCGTTTGCCTTACGTCTTCGCTTTTTAAAACCAAAAACACTTCTGCCACACACACTTCCTGGAGCCATCGCGTGTCCACTCGTCCCCTGTTTGCTCACCCCTCGCCTGCACTAAAGCGCACCCCTTTGTCCCAAGCAATCCTCATCGGTATGGCCATTGGCAGCGGTACGCTAGCGCCAATCGCGGCGCGCGCCGAAACGCCTGCCATTCACCAGGCGACTGAAGAAAAGCCCGCCGTAGCGGAGCTGCAAGCCACGTTGATCGATGCCCAGGCCAATGCCGCCGAACCTCTGCCGCCGGTGTACGCCGGTGGCCAGGTAGCGACGGGCGGCCGCGTGGGCCTGCTGGGCAACAAAGACTTCATGGAGACCCCGTTCAGCACCATCAGCTACACCGACACCTACATTCAGGACCTGCAAGCCCGCGACATCACAGACGTCATCGCGGCCACCGATCCGTCGGTTTTCAGCAACGGCCTGACCGGCACCTACAGTGAGAACTACTCGATCCGGGGTTTTCAGACCAGCGTCAGCGACATGACCGTCGACGGCCTGTTCGGCATGGCGCCTTTCTACCGTGCCTCGCCCGAAATGTACGAGCGTATCGAAGTGCTCAAAGGCCCCTCGGCACTGCTGAACGGCATGCCACCGGGCGGCTCGGTGGGCGGTATCGTCAACCTCATTCCCAAGCGCGCCGGCGACACGCCACTGACCCGGCTTACCGCCACCTATGCCTCGGATGCCCAGCTTGGCGGCCATATCGATGTAGGCCGGCGCTTCGGCGAGGGCAACCAGTTCGGTGTGCGCTTCAACGGCATGTACCGCGACGGTGATACCGCCATCGACGACCAAAGCCAGCGTAACGTGCTGTCTTCACTGGCCCTGGACTGGCGTGGTGAACGCGCCAGGCTGTCGCTTGACCTGTTCGATACCGATGACCATATCAACGGCCAGAACCGCGGCATGGGCCTGGATGAGCGCGTGCCGGTCCCCAGGCCGCCCAGCAACAAGACGCTGCTCAACCCCGACTGGGCCTATGTGGAAACCAAGGACAAAGGCGTCATCCTGCGTGGCGAATATGAGCTGAACGACCAGCTGCTGGCCTATGGTGCGATCGGTACCAGCAAGACCAATTATCGCTACAGTGGCGCCCTGACAGCCACCGTGGACAACAGCGCCGGCGACTTCACCACCGCGATGGGCCAGTTGCAGATGGAGATCCTCAAGACCTCTGCCGAAGTCGGGCTGCGCGGGCATTTCGACACCTTCGGCATCAACCACCAATGGTCGCTCAACGCTACCCAGTACAGCGACGAACAAAAAGACTTTGGCCGCCGCGCCGCCGGTTCGAACTGGACGACCAACATCTACAACCCGGTCTGGGGCCCGAAAGTGTCAGAGGCCTGGCCACTGATTGCCCACACCGAGAACGACCTGAAAAGCTACGGCATCGCCGACACGTTGTCGGTGCTGGATGACCGCGTACAGCTCACCCTCGGCGTGCGCCGCCAGGAGGTGGTTACCGACACGTACAACACCAACACCGGCGCACGCAACAAGCCAGGGTACGACACCCACGCCACCACACCCGCCGGGGCGATCCTGTTCAAGCTGACCGATGAGCTGTCGCTCTATGCCAACTACATCGAAGGCCTGAGCAAGGGCGCTGCCGCACCGATCACTGCTGCCAACTATGGCGACGTGTTCGCGCCGTACAAATCCAAGCAGAAGGAAATCGGCCTGAAGCTTGACCTGGGCACATTCAGCCACACGCTGGCGTTGTACGAAATCAAGCGCCCGGGCAGCTACACCGACCCGGTCACCAACATCTTTTCGTTCGGTGGTGAACAGCGTAACCGTGGGGTGGAATGGAGCTTCTTCGGTGCCCCTCTGCCCGACGTGCGCCTGATGGGCGGCGTGGCCTATGTTGACCCCAAGCTGACCAAGACCCAAGGCGGTGCCAACGACGGCAAGACCGCCACCGCCTACCCCAAGCTGCAAGGCAAGCTGGGGGTGGAGTGGGACATCCCGGGCCTGGATGGGTTGACCCTGACCGGCAACGTGACCTCACAGTCCAAGCAGTACATCAATGCCGACAACAGCCTGTCGATTCCGGGTTACACGATCTTCGACGTTGGCGCCCGCTACGTGACCCAGGTCGCCAGCAAGCCGGTGACCTTGCGCGCGAATATTGCCAACCTGGGGGACAAGGATTACTGGGGTGTGCCGTTGACCCAGACCCTGGGGCTGGGGGCGCCGCGAACCTATCAGTTGTCGGCTAGCGTGGACTTCTGACCGAACCGGCTGCGGCGCCCGTGATGGCCTCTTCGCGGGCTCGCCCGCTCCCACAGGTCCAGCATCAGCCTGAAAGCTGTGCTGAACCTGTGGGAGCGGGCAAGCCCGCGAAGCAGGCGACGCGGTGCATGATCAGATGATCAGCCGCGCAGCTGGTACCACGTGGTCTTGAGCTGCGAATACTTGTCGAACGAATGCAGCGACAGGTCGCGGCCAAACCCCGACTGCTTGCCCCCACCAAACGGTACCGTCACATCCAGCGCGTCAACTGTATTCACCGACACGGTCCCTGCCTTCAATGCCCGCGCCACGCGGTGAACCTGGTTGAAGTCGTCGCTCCACACCGAGGCCGCCAGGCCATAGATGCTGTCATTGGCCAGGCGCACGGCTTCTTCTTCCGTGTCGAAGGCACTGAGCGCCAACACTGGCCCGAACACTTCCTCCCGCGCCAGGGTCATGCGGCTATCGACACCGGCAAAAATGGTCGGCTCGATGTAGTTGTCCGAACCGTCGATGGTCAGGCGTCGGCCGCCACTCACCAGCCGTGCACCTTCTTGCCCGGCGCGGGCAATGGCGGCCTCGATGCGGCGGGTTTGCTCGGCATCGACAATGGCACCGGCACGGCTTGCCGGGTCCAGCGGGTTGCCCGGCAACCACTGGCGGGCCTTCGCTTGCAAGCGCTCGACAAATTCGTCATGGATGGAACGCTGCACATACAACCGCGAGTTGGCCGAGCACACCTCGCCCTGGTTGAAGAAAATACCGAATGCGGCCTTTTCCGCCGCCAGGTCCAGGTCCTGGCAGTTCTCGAACACCAGGTTGGGGCTTTTGCCGCCACACTCCAGCCATACCTGCTTGAGGTTGGACTGCGCCGAGTACTGCATGAAGTACTTGCCCACCTGGGTGGAGCCTGTGAACACCAGGCAGTCCACGTCCGGGTGCAGGCCCAGCGCCTGCCCGGCTTGCTCGCCCAGGCCCGGCACCACGTTCAGCACGCCTTCCGGCAGGCCGGCCTCCAGCGCCAGCCGGGCCAGGCGCAGGGCCGAGAACGGTGATTGCTCGGCGGGTTTGAGTACCACGCTGTTGCCGGCGGCCAGTGCGGGCGCGAGCTTCCAGGCGGCCATGTCGAGCGGGAAGTTCCAGGGCACCACAGCAGCAACCACACCGAGTGCTTCGCGGGTGATGGTGGCGAGTGCGTTGGGCGCAGTGGGCGCCACCTGGTCGTAGAGCTTGTCCAGCGCCTCACCGTACCAGGCGAACACATGGGCCGAACCCGGCACATCGATGTTGTAGGCATCCATGACCGGCTTGCCCATGTTCAGCGAGTCCAGCAGGGCCAGTTCTTCACGATGGGCCATGATCAGCTCGGCGAGGCGCAGCAGCACTTTCTTGCGCTCGCCAGGGGCCATGCGCGCCCAAGGGCCTTGTTCGAAGGCCCGGCGTGCGCTGGCCACCGCACGGTCGACCTCGGCCTGGCCGCAGGCGGAGACCTGGGCCAGCACGGTGTTGGTGGCGGGGTTGATGGCAGCGAACGTGGCGCCACCCTGTGCGTTGACGGGTTTGCCGTCGATCAGCGCGCTGGCCGGCAGGTACAGGTCCGCGGCGCGTTGTTGCCAGAATTCGAGGGTGTACATTTGTACTCCTTAAGCCTTTGAAGCATTCTTTTTGTAATGGGCGACGCGTTCCCTGTGGGAGCGGGCGTGCCCGCGAACACCGGCGAAGCCGGTGCCGTACACCGCGTTGGATTCTTCGCGGCGGTTCGACGCCTCGACACGCCCGCTCCCACAGGGTCCCTGCTAAATCAGTAAGTGATGCGCAGTTCCATGAGAGCGGTTTAGAACTTGCCGACCAGGCGGGCGGTGCGGTCCACGGCAATGCGGGTCTTCTCCACCAACTCATCCAGCTCGCTGTGGTTGGCGATCAAGGCCGGCGCCATGATCATCCGGCCCAGGGTCGAGCGAATGATCACCCCTTCTTCAAAGCCGAAGGTGCGGCACTGCCAGGCCAGGTCGTTCTCGTTGGCGTAACGCTTGCGCGTTGGCTTGTGCTCGGCAAACTGCAACGCTGCCACCAGCCCGGCGCCCTGCACCTGGCCGATCAACGGGTGGTCGGCGAACACCTCGCGCAGGATGCGCTGCAGGTACGGCCCGGTGTCGTCCTTCACCTGGGCCACGATGCCCTCGTCGCGCAGCGCCTTCAGGTTGGCAATGGCCACCGCCGCCGCCACCGGGTGGCCGGAATAGGTCAGGCCGTGGGCAAATACCCCGCCCCGCTCCACCAGGGCTTCGGCAATGCGCTTGCTCAGCACCAGCCCGCCCATGGGCACGTAGCCGCTGGTAAGGCCCTTGGCGATCGACAGGGTGTCGGGCTCGAAGCCAAAGTACTCATGGGCAAACCACTCACCGGTGCGGCCAAAGCCACCAATCACCTCATCAGCGCACAGCAGCACGTCGTACTGGCGGCAGATTCGCTGGATTTCCGGCCAGTAGCTTTCCGGTGGGAAGATCATGCCACCGGCCCCCTGGAACGGTTCGGCGATGAAGCCGGCAACGTTCTCGGCACCCAGTTCCAGGATCTTTTCCTCCAACTGCAAGGCGCAGCGGCGGCCGAACTCGGCCGGGGTCAACTCGCCACCCTCGGCATACCAGTAGGGTTCATCGATGTGCGCGACATCCGGGATCAACCCGCCCATTTCGTGCATGAACTTCATGCCGCCCAGCGCCGTGGCTGCCAAGGTCGAGCCGTGGTAACCGTTCCAGCGACCAATCATGACCTTCTTGTTCGGCTGGCCAACCACCTGCCAGTAGCGGCGCACGGTGCGGATCAGCACTTCGTTGGCCTCGGAGCCGGAGTTGGTGTAGATCGCGTGGCTGTAGTGCCCGGGCAGCAGGCTGAACAGCAGCTCGGACAGCTCGATCACCGCCGGGTGGGTGGTGTGGAAGAACATGTTGTAGTAGGCAAGCTGGTCCATCTGCGTGGCAGCGGCAGCGGTCAGGTCGCGGCGCCCGTAGCCAAGCTGGGTGCACCACAGGCCAGACATGCCATCCAGGTAGCGCTTGCCCTCGCTGTCCCACAGGTGCAGGCGATCGCCACCCACGATCACCCGCGGCCCTTCGGCGTTCAGCGCCTTCTGGTCGAGGAAGGCATGGATGTGGTGCGCGGCATCGGCTGCCTGGTAGTCACGGGTCTGGCGTTGCGGGGCGAAAGGCGCGTTCATTGTTGGTTTTCCTTTGCGGTGGGGGTTGCAGGGCAGGCGGCGCTCAGCGCAGCTTGCCCATATAGCTTTCCAGTGGGTCCTTGCCCAGCACGCCCTGGGCATTGGCCAGCGCGTCGATGAACAGGGAAAACAGCTCGGACTGGGTGCCAATGTCGAGCTTGGCGTAGACGTTCTTGCGGTGCGACTTGATGGTGTCTTCCGACACCCCCAGGCGTTCGGCCAGGGACTTGGTCGAGTGGCCACGCAGGATCAACTGGGCGATACGGCATTCACGCTCGGTCAGCAGCGAGCTGCCGAAGTTGTTCAGCGCGGCATGGATACGTTGTTCGAGGACGTTCTCGAAGCGCCCGGTGCGGCTGTCCAGCCCGGCGAAGTGCTTGCCCAGCACCGCCAGCACCCAAGGCGTGATGCGCCCGAACAGCTCGCGGGTTTGCGCATCCAGCTTGCCGGTGAACGCCAGCGACACCGCCAGGCTCTGCCCCGGCGCCACCTGGAGGATGTAGTTGAGCTCATCCTCCAGGTGCGAGTGCCGGTAGAACGACTGGTAGTACTCGCTGACCTCGAAGTGGTCGGGCGCCACTTCGAACAGGCCATAGCACCCGGACTCGACCTGCTCCACACAGGCACCGTAGAACGGGTCGAGCAAGTAGAAGCCTGACAGGTAGCGGCTGACATTACCCTCGGGCTGCCAGGGCGCCTTGTCGTCCTGCTCGAACAGCGCACAAGGCATGCCGTCATGCGGGTACAGGTACACCGTGGTCGCCTGGATCGGCCGGATCACGCCAAGTGCGGCAAACAGGTTGGCGGCAAAGCCCGGCCGGCCGATCGCCTCGGTGACCTTGGCCAGGTGCTCGAACCACTGTTCTGAAAGCAATTGATTAGTCACTGTGGGCCTGCCGTTTCAAGTAGTGGCACCGCCGCCGGTGCGGTGCGTGGTTGAGCAGATACTCCCATGGCGTTGCCTGCACCGAAATCACCCTTTGGGGTGAGCGGCCAAGGCCCCTTTGCGGCAACCCTCAGCGGCTCACCCCAAAGGGTGATTCCGGGCACCTGCAGGGTGTGGGAGCATCAAACCGCCCCAGCGCTGCGAGCCTTGCGCTCGACCTCCTTGCACACCCGCCACCGGTAGCGAGCCTGCTCGCGTACTGCGGCGCCCTGCATCCTTTTCCAGGAGTTAGCAATGCATACAACAACAAGTACAGCCCATAACCCCGCAAACAACCCCGCCCCGCACGCACCCTCGCAACCCGGCACCGGCACCGGGCGCTTTCGCAAGTCCATGGGGATGACCGCGCTGGTGCTGTTCGGCCTGGCCTACATGGTCCCCCTGGCCGTATTCACCACCTACGGGCTGGTCACCCAGATGACCAAAGGGCACCTGCCCACTGCTTACCTGCTTACCCTCGCCGCCATGTTGCTGACCGCCTACAGCTACGGCCGCATGGTCCAGGCCCACCCCTATTCCGGCTCGGTCTACACCTACACGCGCAAGGCCTTCGGCAGCCACATCGGCTTCATTGCCGGCTGGACGCTACTGCTCGACTACATCTTCCTGCCGCTACTGAGCTACCTGCTGATCGGCATCTACATGTCGGAATACTTCCCGGCCATCCACGCCTGGGTATGGGTGGCGGGCTCCATCGCCCTGGTTACCTTCCTCAACCTGATCGGCATCGAGTCGATCACCCGGGTCAACTGGATCCTGGTTGTGATGCAACTGGTGTTCATCGTGGTGTTCGTTGCCCTGTCCGTTCTCAAGCTCAGTGGCCAGGCGGAGCCGGTGTCGCTGCTGGCCCCTTTCCACCACGAAGGCTTCAGCGTGCCGCTGATCATGACCGGCGCGGCCGTGCTGTGCCTGTCGTTCCTGGGTTTTGATGCGGTTTCGACCATGGCCGAAGAAACCAGCAACCCGACCTATCGCATTCCGGTGGCGATCCTGGCCGTGTCGCTGATTGGCGGCCTGCTGTTCCTGGTGGTGTCGTATTGCGCGCAGATGGTGTTCCCCGACTGGGGCAGCTTTGCCGACCCGGACTCGGCCTCTGTGGATGTGATGCGCTGGGTAGGCGGCGAGCTGCTGGTAACCGCCTTCACCGCCACCTACGTGGCGGGCTGTTTCGCCTCGGCCATGGTCTCCCAGGCCAGCGTTTCGCGCGTGCTGTTCGCCATGGGCCGCGATGGTGCGCTGCCGCGGGTGTTCGGCCAGCTGGTAAGCAAAAAACGCGTGCCGGCCACGGCCATCCTGCTGGTCAGCCTGCTGTCGCTGATCGCCCTGGTAATCACCCTGGATACCGTCGCCAACATGATCAGCTTTGGCGCCCTGTTCGCCTTCTCGGCGGTGAACCTGGCGGTGGTCAAGCACTACCTGGTCGACCAGAAGCTGAGCGGCAGCCGCAACATCCTGCTGTATGGCGCCATTCCAGGCCTGGGCTTTCTCACCACGTTGTGGCTGTGGAGCAGCCTGACCGGCCTGTCGTTCACCATCGGCCTGTGCTGGATGGGCATGGGACTGGTGGTGCTGATGGGGCTTACCCGGGCGTTCCGGGTAAAGTTGCCGGAGTTGCAGATGGCTGAGTGACGCACCGCTTGTGAAGCCTGTGTTGGCCTCTTCGCGGGCACGCCCGCTCCCACAGGGCCAGCACAGGTTTTGAACAGTGTGCAGTACCTGTGGGAGCGGGCGTGCCCGCGAAGAGGCCGGTACAGGCTCACAGATGCTGTATACAATTAACAAAAACCTTGCTTACAATGCCCTGCGCCTATGACATCGGTAATCGCCGATGCGTATTGCGCAGGCTTTAGCCATGTCACCTACAAATGCTGCAAAAACGTTACTGGTCAAGAACGCCGCACTGCTGGTCACCATGGACGGCGAACGCCGCGAGATCAAGAATGGCGGCCTGTTCATCGAAGGCAACCTGATCAAGCAGGTCGGCCCCAGCGATACCCTGCCACAGCATGCCGATGTCATCCTCGACATGGCCGGCAAAGTGGTCATCCCGGGCCTGGTCAACACCCACCACCACATGTACCAGAGCCTCACCCGCGTGGTGCCGGCCGCCCAGGATGGCGAGCTGTTCAACTGGCTGACCAACCTGTACCCGATCTGGGCACGCCTGACCCCCGAAATGATCGCGGTGTCGACCCAGACCGCCATGGCCGAACTGATCCTGTCCGGCTGCACCACCTCCAGCGACCACCTGTACATCTACCCCAACGGCTGCAAGCTCGACGACAGCATCCACGCTGCCGCCGAGATCGGCATGCGCTTCCATGCCGCGCGCGGCAGCATGAGCGTGGGCCAGAGCCAGGGCGGCCTGCCGCCTGATTCGGTGGTGGAAAAGGAGGCCGACATCCTCAAGGAATCCCAGCGCCTGATCGAGGACTACCACGATGCCAGCCACGGCTCGATGCGCCGTATCGTGGTGGCGCCGTGCTCACCGTTTTCGGTCAGCCGCGACCTGATGCGCGAAGCGGCGGTGCTGGCGCGCCAGTACGGGGTGTCGTTGCACACCCACCTGGCCGAGAACGTCAACGACATCGCCTACAGCCGCGAAAAGTTCGGCATGACCCCCGCCGAATACGCCGAAGACCTCGGCTGGGTCGGCCACGATGTGTGGCACGCCCATTGTGTGCAGCTGGACCAGCACGGCATTGAGCTGTTCGCCCGTACCGGCACCGGTGTCGCCCATTGCCCGTGTTCGAACATGCGCCTGGCCTCGGGCATCGCCCCGGTGCGCAAGATGCGCGACCACGGTGTGCCGGTGGGCCTGGGGGTCGATGGCTCGGCGTCCAACGATGGCGCCAGCATGATCGGTGAAGTACGCCAGGCCCTGCTGCTGCAGCGGGTAGGCTTCGGCCCCGACGCGATGACCGCACGCGAAGCACTGGAAATCGCCACCCTGGGCGGCGCCAAGGTGCTCAACCGCAATGACATCGGCGCCCTTGCTCCCGGCATGGTTGCCGACTTCGTCGCCTTCGACCTGGGCCACGTGGCCTATGCCGGCGGCCATCACGACCCGCTGGCGGCACTGGTGTTCTGCACCCCTACCCAGGTGCATACCAGCGTGATCAACGGCCGCGTGGTGGTGAAGGACGGCCAGCTGGCCACCGTCGATTTGCCACGCGTGCTGGAACGCCACAACCAACTGGCGCTTCAGCTGGTCAGCGGCGCCTGATCTGCACGGGCCGCGTTGCAGCCCATCGCCGGCAAGCCAGCTCCCACAGAGATCGCATCAGGGCTGACAGGTGTTGGCCACAAGATATGCAGCGCCTGTGAGACCGAGCGCCGCCCGCGCGGCGCTCGGTCTCACAGGCGCTGAAGATGCCGTGGCGAGCACCTGGCAACCCTGATGCCATTGCAAGAAGTCATAGAATTTCCCACAGGGACTGCGCAAAGCTTGAGATCTGCGCGGCACCTGTGGGAGCCTGGCTTGCCGGCGATGGGCTGCGCAGCAGCCCCAGTCACGCCTGCTGGCGGGTAGCACACACCACGATTTCCCGAATGCATACCGACTGCGGCTGGCCATAGGCAAAGGCGATGGTCTCGGCAATGGTCTCGGCCGTGAGTACCCCGCCCATTTCCTGCTTCCAGTCGTTGTAGCCGTCCTTGATGGCGTCATCGGTGGTGTGGCTGAGGAGTTCGGTGTTCACCGCGCCCGGCTCGATGGTGATCACCCGCACGTTGCTGGGTGCCAACTCCTCGCGCAGGTTCTCCGACAGGCCAGTGACAGCGAACTTGGTGCCGACGTAGGCGACATGGTTTGGAAATGCCTTGCGCCCGGCCACGGAGCTGACGTTGATGATGGTGCCCTGCTTGCGCTCGACCATGCCGCTGGCCACCGCATGAATACCATTAAGCAGCCCGCGTACGTTGACGTCGAGCATACGGTCCCACTGCTGCGGATCCTGGGTGGTGATGTTGCCCAGCAGCATCACGCCCGCATTGTTGATGATCGCATCTACCGGGCCAAAACGCGTTTCGGCCTCGGCCACGGCGGCCAGCACGGCAGCGCGGTCGGTTACATCGACCGCCAGCGCCAGGGTGTCTGGCAATTGCAGCTGCTGCATCGGCGCCAAACGGCGGGACAACAGCAACAGCGCGTGGCCGCGGCTGGACAGCAGTTTGGCGGTGGCCAGGCCAATGCCAGAGCTGGCACCGGTAATGACTACCAAGGGTTTGCGGGAGTTGCTCATGGTCACCGTCCTGTTATTCAATTTGCCTATGGGTTAGGAATAGAGCGAGTATAGAGGCCGGCTTTTCTTGCGAAAAACGGGAAATTCCTTTCGCAGCCATCGGCATCACTTATGGGTACCCCATGGATTACCGCCAGCTCCGCGCCTTCATCGCCGTGTTCGAAGCGCGCAACATCACCGCCGCCGCGCGCTCGATACACCTTAGCCAACCGGCGCTTTCCGGCAGCATCAGGGCGTTGGAACAAACCCTGGGCACCACGCTGTTCGTGCGCCAGACCCGCGGCGTGGAGGTGACCGAGGACGCACGTGCGCTGTACCCCGAAGCACAGCGCATGGTCGCCGATGCCAACCGCTTGCTCGGCCGCTTCAAGGGCGACCGTGAACGTGCGCCTTTGCAGGTGGGTGTGGAGCAGGATGTGAGTGCGGCAGTGCTGGCCAAGGTGGTGCTGGCAGCGGCGGCCATCCAGCCTGCGGTGCGCCTGCAACTGGTAACCGGTTGCATGGGTGCGGTGCGGCTAGCCAGTGAGGAGCTGCGTTGTGAAGATGAGCTGTTCCTGCCGCTGCACAACGACCGGTTCGTGCTGGCGACTGCGCCGCAGGGAAGCACCGAGGCCCAGTGGATCACCTGCCCGACGCAGCCCAGCCATCAGCGCCTGCAACCTTTCTACAGCGGCACGCTGGTAGCAGAAGCACAGACTTTCGCCCTGGCCCTGGAGCTGGTTGCCGCAGGCCTGGGCGCCGCGATCGTGCCAGAGTCACTGGCTGCCGAGCACCGTGGCGTGCACATGGCGCCTATGCCACAACTGGACCTGCGCCGACGCATCGGCCTGTGCTACTCGGCACAGGCGCTGGCGCTTGATGGCGTCATCCAGCTACGTGATGCATTGTAGGCCCGCGCCGCTGCCGTCAGGTGCGCAAGACCTGCTCACCGGCGTTGCTCGGCAAACGCATGGCATCCGCCAATGCCACACAGGCAATCAACGCAACGCCAATCAACGCCCAGTGGAAGTCGCTGACTGTCAGTTCACTTTCAGCGCCGCGTGCCATCATCGCCACGCGCAGCAACAGCGCCACCACCGCCACCCCCAATGCCATCGCCAACTGGAAGCACATGCTGAACAGCGTCGAAGCCTCGCCCATCTGCTGCTTGGGCACCTCGGCGAAACCGACGGCGTTGTAGGTGGTGAACTGCATCGAACGCGAAAGCCCGCCCACGAACAACACCAACGCCATCCAGTACCACGGCATGCCCTGCTGCAAGCCCAGGCAAGCCAGGATGCAGCCAACGCCTATCAGGCCATTGACCAGCAACACGCGGCGAAAGCCATAGCGGCGCAGCAAGCCGGTGGTGAACGGCTTCATTGCCAGGTTGCCAGCAAAGATCGCCAGTACCAGCAACCCCGCATCCACGGGCGACAGGCCAAAGCCGATCTGCAGCAGCAACGGGATCAGGAACGGCAATGCACTGATCGACAGGCGAAACAAGGTACCGCCCACGATGCTGACCCTGAACGTGGGGATAGCCAGGGTATCCAGTGGCAACAGCGCTGCCGGATGGCGCCGGCAGTGACGCATCGCCAGCCAGGTCAGCATCCCACCCAGCAACACCAGCGCAAGCCCCGCACCCAGGCTGCCACCGGCCAGGGAACCGAGCATTTCCAGGCCAACCAGCCACGCTGCGCAAGCCGATGCCAGCAACACGAAACCCAGGGTGTCGAAGCGACGCTTCTCAGCTGAACGCGCATTGGGAATCAACCACCAGGCCGCCGCAATGGCCAGCAACCCAAGTGGGATGTTCAGGTAGAAAATCCACGGCCACGACCAGTGGGTAACAATCAGGCCACCCAGCGGCGGGCCCAGTACCGGCGCCACCAGGCCGGGCCAGGTGATCACCGCGAGCATTTTCACCAGGTCTTGCTTCTCGGTAGTTCGCAGCACCACCAGCCGGCCCACCGGAACCATCAGGGCACCGCCAATGCCTTGCAGCACCCGGGCGGCGACGAAGGTGTCCAGATCGGGGGCCATGCCGCACAGCAACGAGGCAACGGTAAACAGGCCGATGGCCCCGGCAAACACCTGCCGCGGGCCGAAACGGTCGGCCACCCAGCCGCTCAACGGAATGAACACGGCTACCGCCAGCAAGTAGGCACTGATACCGATGTTCAGGCTTACAGCGTTTTCGCCGAAGTCGCTGGCCATTTGCGGCAGTGCCGTGGCGATGACGGTAGCGTCGAGGTTTTCCATGAAAAAGGTGATGGCGACCAGCAAGGCGATGCAAGTGGCCTGGCGGGAGGTATGGGCGGCTGCCGGGTTGGCCAAGGTTCAGGTCCTTCTGTCGGTAATGAATCATGATCACTCAGCAGGCCCCTGTGGGAACTGATCCACAGCCTGTCTGGCCGCTACACCTCAAGCGTAGGTGCAGTTACACAGGTCCATGAGCATCTCATGCCACGCCATGCCGCCGTGATCCGACGGTGACGGCTTCACGTACTGGTAACCCAGCTTCTCGTACAGCGCCACATGCTGGCCCTTGCACATCAGGTGAATGGTCTGTTTGCCCGACGCCTTCATGCGGGTGATGAATTCATCCATCAACAGTTTGGCGTAACCTTTTCCCTGATCCGCCGGGTCTACCACTACCGACATGATCACCACGTTCAAGGCTGCCGGGTGATGGCCGACCAGCTCCTTGAAGTCTTCATCCGACATGACAACTTCGTGGGCGCAGCCGCTGTTGATGAAACCGACAATCTCGCCTGCGCTTTCCAGGATCAGGAAGCCTTGCGGATACTGTGCGATACGGGTGCGGATCTTCTCCAGGGTGGCCGCCTCGTCGCCTTCGTAGGCGCCGATTTCAATGGCGTAGCAGCGCTCGGCGTCTGCGGCGGTGGGGGTGCGGAACTGGGGGGTCGTCATGGCTGATTCCTTGGAAACGTGTAAACGCTTGCCATGGTAAATCAGTCCGTGGTTACTGTATTGCCTGTGCCGGCCCTTTCGCGGCTGAAGCCGCTCCCACAGGTACTGCATAAGCCTGAGGCCTGCGCAATCTCTGTGGGAGCGGGCGAGCCCGCGAACACCCGCAAAGCCGGTGCCATCCACCGCGTCGCCTGTTTCGCGGGCATGCTGATCTGGTCAAGTAATTTTGGACACCGATTAAGGTTTATGCCGCCGCTTTGAGCTTTTCCTCCATGGCTAGCGGTGTTTCATAGCCGTTGTA
>NZ_JBIVXJ010000024.1:0-94733 GCF_044769185.1 Pseudomonas sp. NPDC090592 | reverse complement strand
AGCTTGCTCGCGATGCGCCGCGCGGGCGGCGCTCGATCTCACAGGCGCTGAAGATGCCGTGGCGAGCACCCGGCAACCCTGATGCCCTTGCCAGAAACCATAGAATCCCCCACACCGATTGCACTGAACTCAAGCCATGCGCCGTACCTGTGGGAGTTGGCTTGCCTGCGATGGGCCGCAACGCGGCCCCAAACTGCTTAACTGACCGGCATTACCCCTGGGGGTGCCCTTCTTTACATCAGCGTGATCAGTTCAGCGCTGGCTTGTCGCCATTGATCGGGATGCGCTTGGCCTTGGCCTCTTCAGGCACAATGCGCAGCAGGTCGATGCTGAGCAGGCCATTGGCCAGGCCGGCGGCTTTCACTTCAATATGGTCAGCCAGGCGGAACGACAGCTTGAAGGCGCGTTGCGCGATACCCTGATGCAGGTAGGTCACCTCAGCGGCGCCATTGTCGCGCTTGCCACCGGTCACGGTCAGGACGCCTTTCTCGACCTGCAGGTCGAGGTCCTGTTCCTGGAAACCGGCTGCGGCAACCACGATGCGGTAGTGGTCATCGCCATGCTTTTCGACGTTATAGGGCGGGTAGCTGCTACCGGCCTCGTTACGAGCCGCGGATTCGAACAGGTCGTTGAAACGGTCGAAACCAACGGAATGGCGGAACAGTGGAGCGAGGGAGAAAGC
Organism: Pseudomonas sp. NPDC090592; assembly: GCF_044769185.1. Lineage (NCBI taxonomy): Bacteria > Pseudomonadati > Pseudomonadota > Gammaproteobacteria > Pseudomonadales > Pseudomonadaceae > Pseudomonas > Pseudomonas sp. NPDC090592. Next base: position 94,051 of record NZ_JBIVXJ010000024.1, on the reverse strand, counting down.
GGTGGTCATGGTCATGAACTCCTGATATTCAGCAAGTAAGTCATTACGCGACCCGACTTCGGCATCGCGTACTCAAGAGATATGGCCAGGGGAAATGCTTTCAAGGGGCAAACACAAAAAATCTGAAATCGGCGCAGCCCTTTTCGCGGGCACGCCCGCTCCCACAGCATCACCACAGGCCTCAAGGCCAGTACAATCCCTGTGGGAGCGGGCGCGCCCGCGAAAGGGCCGGATCAGGCAACACATGCCTCGAGAGATTGAACCTCAACCCCCAACAACCGGCTGATCCGCGCGCAATCATCCTCTCGACGCAACTCGGCAAACAATACCACCGCCTCAGGGTAACTACGGGTCAGCATCGCCAGCCACTGTTTCATCCGCCCCGGCGCATAGCGCGGCGACAGCTTGTGCTGAGCCTGGCGCCAGAACTCGCGCAACAGTGGCAGCAAATCGTCCCAACTCATCGGTTGATAGTCCCGCCCGTTACGCGCCGCGGCAATCTGCAGGCCAAGGTCGGGGCGCGATACCAGCCCACGGCCCAGCATGATGTCTTCGGCCCCACTGACCTCACGGCAGCGCCGCCAGTCATCGACGGTCCAGATCTCGCCATTGGCAAACACCGGCACCTTGACCACATCCTGCACCCGCGCCACCCACTCCCAGTGCGCTGGCGGCTTGTAACCCTCGACCTTGGTCCGCGCATGCACCACCAGGTGCGCCGAACCGCCTTCGGCCAGCGCCGTGGCACACTCCAGCGCACCATCGGGGCTGTCGAAGCCCAGGCGCATCTTCGAGGTTACCGGGATATCTGCCGGCACGGCACGGCGCACTTCGCGCACAATTGCATGCAGCAGTTCCGGCTCCTTCAGCAGCACCGCACCACCGCGCGACTTGTTCACGGTCTTGGCCGGGCAACCGAAGTTCAGGTCGATCACCGGCGCGCCCAGCTCGCAGGCCAGCGCTGCGTTTTCCGCCAGGCACACCGGGTCCGACCCCAGCAACTGTACACGCATCGGCACGCCGGCAGCCGTGCGCGCCCCGTGGCGCAGCTCGGGTGCCAGCTTGTCGAACGACGACGGCGGCAGCAGGCGGTCGCACACACGAATGAATTCGGTGACGCACCAGTCGATACCGCCCACGCGGGTCAGCACGTCGCGCAGGATGTTGTCGACCAGCCCCTCCATGGGGGCCAGGGCAATTTGCATGTGAGGGTCTCGGCGGAAAAAGCCGGCAGTCTAGCAAAAAAAGCCGGTGTTTCAGGCGCCGATCAGCGCCGGGCCGTAACCGTCGAGGAATTCTGCCGGCATGCGCCGCGGTTTGCCGCTGGACAGCTCGATGCAGGCGAAGGTGGTTTGCGCACGCAGCAGGGTCACGCCGTCACGCGGGCGCTTGAGCTGGAAGCGCCGGGTCATGCGCAGGCGTTGGTCCCAGTCGATGATCCAGGTGGCCAGTTGCAGCTCGTCGTCCTCATAGGCCGCGGCCAGGTAGTCGATTTCGTGGCGCACCACCGCCATCGCCCGGTCCAGCCGCCGGTACTCGGCCAGGTCCAGCCCCAGGCGTTGGGAGTGGCGCCAGGCGCAGCGCTCCAGCCAGGTGACGTAGACCGCGTTATTGGCGTGGCCGAGGCCGTCGATGTCCTCGCTGCCGACGCGCAGGTCGATGACGAAGGGTGTTGCCAGGTCCCAGCTCATGCACACTCCTGTGAAAATGGCTTGATGATTTGAAATGGCTGGGGGGCGCGTTGCGCCCCTATCGCGACACAAGGCCGCTCCCACAGGGGACGCGTACAGCCTGGGTTTCGCGAACCCTGTGGGAGCGGCCTTGTGTCGCGATGGGCTGCGCAGCAGCCCCAGAATCTCAACGAGTGTAACGGATGCTCAGGCGCTTTGCCGCGCTGGCGTAGCAGCCCGAGCCAGCAATTCGAGCACCGCTTCACTCACCCGCGGGTCGGACAGCACCCGCTGGTGCCCACCCTGCTCCAGCAGCATCAGGCGGCTATCGAACCAGGCCTTATGGATTACCTGGGCTTCATCGGCAGCCACCAAAGCGTCATCAGCCGCATGCACCACCAACCCCGGCAGTTCCAGCTGGTAACCGGTCACATCCAGCCGCGCGATCTGCATGCCCACATCCCGCTCCACCTGGCGGATAAAGGCTGCCCGCGCCCGTGCCGGCAGCCCCAGGTGATGGGCAAAGCCACGCAATACGCCCAGCAACCGCGCCGGGGCGGCAATACTCACCGCCGCTTCCGCGCGCAACCCCATCTGCAAGGCCAGCATCACACTGGCACCGCCCATCGAGTGGCCAATCACCGCACGCAGCGGCGGCAACTCGGCGGCAGCCTCCAGCAGCGCCCGGGCAAACAGCACTACATTCGCCTGCTCGCCGGGCGAACGCCCATGCCCCGGCCCCTCCAGCGAGACCACCGTGTGCCCGGCCTGAACCAAGCTTTCGATCAAGGCGGCAAACTGGGTCGGGCGCCCTTCCCAACCATGCATCAGCAGCACGGTCGGCCCTTTGCCCCAGCGCAAGGCCGACAAACCGAAGCGCAGGGTAATACGCTCGGCGCTGGCCAGCACGGGCAACTCCCAATCCCGCGGTGGCAGATTGCGCGGGGTCATGAAGGCACGGCGCATCTTGCCAGCCACATGCTCGGGCGCCAGGCGGCCCAGGGTGCCATTGACACCACGAATCCAGCTCAGGGTAGTCATCGCCATGCTCCAGGGTTAAAGCACCGCCGATTTGGCGGCGCGCAGAATACGGTCAGACAGTTCACCGGTACCCAAGGCACGGGCCAGGGCAAGGCCGCCAACCATGAGCGCCAGGTCGGCCAGTGCCTTGTCGGCATCTTCCGGGCGGTCGACCATGGCAGCAGTCATCAGCTCGATATGTTCGGCCAATACCTCACGGAAGGCTTCCGGCAGGCGCTGCATGTCACCCAGCGAATTGGGTAGCGGGCAGGCGTGCACTTCGGCATCCCGGTGTTTACGCGACAAGTAGAAGGCACTGGCCAGCGCCCGCCGCCCCGCACCATCTAGACTGGGGTCGATCTGGGCGAGCAAGGCACGGCGCTCACCCAACAACTGGCGGAACGCTTCGAGCATCAGCTCGTCCTTGCTGTCGAAGTGGGCATAAAAACCACCGACGGTCAGGCCTGCCGCGCCCATTACCTGGCTAACGCTGGGCTCGGCCGGGCCGTGCTGGATCAGCGCGTTGCGTGCCGCTTCCAGGATGCGCTCGCGGGTTTTGCTCTTCTTGTCGCTCATCTGGCACTCGCCGTCAAAATATGATGATCGAAATATTATTCTCATCATATTTTTTGGCAAGCTGAATTTAGCGCCGTCTGTCGGCAATCATTTTTTCGGAAGGGAGATAAAACAAAAGGCCCATTCAATAAGCGAATGAGCCTTTAAAGTCCCGCAAAACGCGGGTAAATATGGCGTCCCCTAGGGGACTCGAACCCCTGTTACCGCCGTGAAAGGGCGGTGTCCTAGGCCACTAGACGAAGGGGACGTAACCTTCGCGAAGATTCACTAACGTGAACCCTGGCAGAAATGGTGGAGCTAAGCGGGATCGAACCGCTGACCTCCTGCATGCCATGCAGGCGCTCTCCCAGCTGAGCTATAGCCCCGAAACAAAAGACTCATCAATAAACGACGAGCCTTTTTAAGCCCTGCAAAACGCAGGAAAAAGTGGCGTCCCCTAGGGGACTCGAACCCCTGTTACCGCCGTGAAAGGGCGGTGTCCTAGACCACTAGACGAAGGGGACGTAACCTTCGTGCCGGCTCGCTTGCGCAAACCGCGGCAAAATTGGTGGAGCTAAGCGGGATCGAACCGCTGACCTCCTGCATGCCATGCAGGCGCTCTCCCAGCTGAGCTATAGCCCCGGATTTTTAGCCTCGCGGCCCAGCGACATCCTGAAACATCGCTTGTGTAAAACTGGCGTCCCCTAGGGGACTCGAACCCCTGTTACCGCCGTGAAAGGGCGGTGTCCTAGGCCACTAGACGAAGGGGACGAACCTTCTTACCTTCAAGACCCGGTTGCTGGACCCGGTCTTGCTTATCAGCCTTGGCTGCTAAGCGGAATTTGGTGGAGCTAAGCGGGATCGAACCGCTGACCTCCTGCATGCCATGCAGGCGCTCTCCCAGCTGAGCTATAGCCCCACAATGTCGCTTTGAACAGAACCGCTGGCTGGGTGCCTGGCGTTTCGTTTTCGTTCATCGCTGTGGACGGGGCGCATATTAAGTTCGGATTGCAGGGCTGTCAAACTAATTTTTTAAAATAATCAAAAAATTTTTCACAGATAACAATCACTTACCGCCCTGCCCCGGTTTTCAGGGTTTAGCTGGACCTGTGGGAGCGGGCATGCCCGCGAATGCAATGGTAGATCAAACACCGCATTCGCGGGCACGCCCGCTCCCACAGGTTAGGTGTAAAGCTGAATCAGGCAATCGAGGCCAGCAGCTTTTCCCACTCTTTGTTTTCTTTCTTCGACACGCCACCCAGCAGGTCCAGCGCCTGGCGCAGGCGGTAACGGGTCAGGTCCGGGCCGAGGATTTCCATGGCGTCCAGTACCGAAACCGAGCTGGCCTGGCCGGTGATGGCAGCGAACATCAGCGGCATGGCATCGCGCAGCTTCAGTTCCAGCGCCTCGACCACGGCCTGGATGCAGCCGGTGATGCGCTCTTTTTCCCACTGGCGCAGGCTTTCGAGCTTCCACAGGATCAGCTGGATCACCTGGCGCACCTGGTCGGCCGACAGTTTCTTGCTTTCGAACAGCTTGGCATCCAGCTTCAGCGCGCCTTCGAAGAAGAACCCGCCCAGCGGGGCAACCTGGCTGAAGGTTTCAACGCGACCCTGCACGTGCGGGGCTATTTGCATCATGTAGTCGCTGTTGAACGCCCACTTCTGCAGGCGCGCGGCGAACTCCTCGACCGGCAGCTCACGCAACCACTGGCCATTGAGCCACGACAGCTTCTCGATGTCGAAGATCGGGCCACCCAGCGAGATACGCGACAGGTCGAAGTGCTCGACCATCTCGGCCAGCGAGAACTTCTCACGCTCGTCCGGCATCGACCAGCCCATGCGGCCCAGGTAGTTGAGCATCGCCTCCGGCATGAAGCCCATGCGCTCGTAGAACGTAACCGAGGTCGGGTTCTTGCGCTTGGACAGCTTGGACTTGTCCGGGTTACGCAGCAGCGGCATGTAGCACAGCTTGGGCTGCTCCCAGCCAAAGTACTCGTACAGCTTGATCAGCTTGGGTGCCGACGGCAGCCACTCTTCACCACGCAGTACGTGGGTGATGCCCATCAGGTGGTCATCCACCACGTTGGCCAGGAAGTACGTCGGCAGGCCGTCGTTCTTCATCAGCACCTGCATGTCCATGCGGTCCCAAGGGATTTCAACGTCGCCGCGCAGCATGTCCGGGACCACGCACATGCCTTCGCTTGGCACCTTCATGCGGATCACGTGTGGCTCGCCAGCGGCCAGGCGGCGCTGTACTTCCTCGGCGCTCAACAGCAACGCGCGGCCGTCGTAGCGCGGGGTTTCGCCGCGGGCTTGCTGCTCGGCACGCATCTGGTCCAGCTCTTCAGCGGTGCAGAAGCAGTAGAAAGCGTGGCCGGCATCAACCAGCTCCTTGGCGTACTTGGCGTAGATCTCGCCACGCTCGCTCTGCCGGTACGGGCCATGCGGGCCGCCGACGTCCGGGCCTTCGTTCCATTCGATACCCAGCCAGCGCAGGGCGTCGAAGATCTGTTGTTCCGACTCGCGCGTGGAGCGCAGCTGGTCGGTGTCTTCGATGCGCAGGATGAACTCACCGCCGTGCTGCTTGGCAAAGCAGTAGTTGAACAGGGCGATGTAGGCAGTGCCGACATGGGGGTCGCCGGTAGGCGATGGCGCGATACGCGTGCGTACGGTGGTCATGGAGAGTCTCGAACGAAAGATGAAACAAAGGCGAGATGTTAGCAGGAGGCAGGCACCGGGCTCCAGCAATGGCGCGAACGTCACTTGTCGACAAGCCCTGCGCCGCTGTTAAATTTATTTACATTTCTGGAACGATAGTCCCCATGCCTGCCCAACTCAAACGCCGCCTGCTGGTCTTTTTTACCCTCGTGGCACTCGTCGCCCTCGCCTTCCTGGCCCACTGGTACTTCAAGGGCCGCTTCTACGAGAGCACCGACAACGCCTACGTGCAGGGCGAGATCACGCGCATTTCAAGCCAGCTGGGTGCCCGCATCGACGCGGTGCCGGTCGAGGACAACCAGCACGTGAACCAAGGCGACCTGCTGGCCAGGCTGGAGGCGGCCGATTTCGAACTGGCCGTAGCGCGCGCCCGAGCAGCCCTGGCTACCCGTGAAGCGGAATACGCGCAGGCACAAAGCCGCCTGACCCAACAGGGCAGTCTGATTGCTGCCGGGCAGGCGCAAGTGGCGGCCAACCAGGCAACCTACGAGCGGTCACGGGTGGACCTGAGCCGCGCCGAAAAGCTGCGCAAGCCCGGTTTCATATCCGAAGAACGGGTCACCACCCTGTCGGCGGACAGCCATGTCGCCGGCTCACAGGTCGACAAGGCCCGCGCCGACCTGCAAAGCCAGCGCCAGCAGGTCAACGCCCTGAACGCAGACCTCAAGCGCCTGGACGCACAAATCGCCAATGCCCGCGCCGACCTGGCCCAGGCCGAACTGAACCTGACCCGTTGTGAAATCCGCGCACCGATCAGTGGCACCATTGGCCAGCGCAATGCGCGCAATGGCCAGGTAGTGCAGGCCGGCGCCTACCTGATGTCGATCGTGCCCGACGAAGATATCTGGGTGCAGGCCAACTTCAAGGAAACCCAGATCGGCCGCATGCACCCCGGCCAGCGTGCCGAACTGCTGTTCGACAGCTACCCTGACACGCCCATCGAAGGTCAGGTCGACAGCCTGTTCGCCGCCTCCGGCGCGCAGTTCAGCCTGCTGCCGCCAGACAACGCAACCGGCAACTTCACCAAGGTTGTGCAGCGCATCCCGGTCAAACTGACTTTCCCTGCCAACAACCCGCTGCACGGGCGTATCCGGCCCGGCATGTCGGTGACCGCCACCGTAGACCTGCGCACCGAAGACGAAAGCCACAATGGCCGGTGACCCACTGCTGCGCCCCACTGCGGAGCCGACCCGGCGCGACTGGATCGCGGTGATGAGCGTGATGCTCGGCGCCTTCATGGCCGTGCTGGACATCCAGATCACCAACTCGTCGCTCAAGGACATCCAGGGCGCATTGTCGGCCACCCTGGAGGAAGGCTCATGGATTTCCACCTCGTACCTGGTTGCGGAAATCATCATGATCCCGCTGACCGCCTGGCTGGTTCAGCTGTTGTCTGCCCGTCGCCTGGCAGTGTGGGTATCAGCAGGGTTTCTGTTGTCATCGCTGCTGTGCTCGATGGCCTGGAACCTGGAAAGCATGATCCTGTTCCGTGCCCTGCAAGGTTTTACCGGCGGCGCGCTGATCCCGCTTGCCTTTACCCTCACCCTGATCAAGCTACCCGAACACCACCGCGCCAAAGGCATGGCCATGTTTGCCATGACCGCCACCTTCGCCCCCTCCATCGGCCCCACCCTGGGCGGCTGGCTGACCGAGAACTGGGGCTGGGAGTACATCTTCTACATCAACATCCCGCCGGGCCTGGTGATGATTGCCGGCCTGCTGTACGGGCTGGAGAAGAAGGAGGCGCACTGGGAGCTGCTGAAAAGCACCGATTATGCCGGCATCGTCACACTGGGCGTGGGCCTGGGCTGCCTGCAAGTGTTTCTGGAAGAAGGCCACCGCAAGGACTGGCTGGAGTCATCCTTGATCGTCAGCCTGGGCAGCATCGCCCTGGTCAGCCTGATCACCTTCGTCATCCTGCAGTTCTCCAAGCCGCACCCGCTGATCAACCTGCGCATCCTGGGCAACCGCAATTTCGGCCTGTCGAGCATCGCCAGCCTGGGCATGGGTGTGGGGCTGTACGGGTCGATCTACCTGTTGCCGCTGTACCTGGCGCAGGTGCAGGGCTACAACGCCCTGCAAATCGGCGAGGTGATCATGTGGATGGGCGTGCCGCAGCTGTTCCTGATTCCGTTGGTGCCACAACTGATGAAAGTGGTGCCGCCCAAGCTGCTGTGCGCCCTCGGGTTCTGCCTGTTTGGCGCCGCCAGTTTCGGCTCTGGGGTACTCAACCCCGACTTTGCCGGGCCGCAGTTCAACCATATCCAGATCATCCGCGCCCTCGGCCAGCCGATGATCATGGTGACCATTTCGTTGATCGCCACATCGTACATTCAGCAGCAGGACGCGGGGTCGGCGTCGAGCCTGTTCAACATCTTGCGGAACCTGGGTGGCGCAATCGGGATTGCCTTGCTGGCCACGTTGCTGGATGCGCGGACCAAGGTGTATTTCGATTACCTGAGGGAATCGATAGTGCCGAGCAACCCGCAGGTGGCAGAGCGACTGGCGCAACTGGCGGAGCGGCTGGGCAATGACAATGCAGCGCTGGGCAAGCTGAGCGAGATTACCCACCAGCAGGCGTTGATCATGGCGTACAACGATGCCTTCCACTTTGTCGGGATTGGTTTGGCGGTGAGCATGGTGGCGGTGCTGTTGACCCGCAAGTTGCCGCAGGGGTTGAAGGCTGGGGAGGCGCATTAAGCCCATTTTTTGAATGCTGCGCAGTCCCTGTAGGAGCGGCCTTGTGTCGCGATCGGGCTGCGCAGCAGCCCCAGGATTGCAGCGCTAATGCACAGATTGCCGGGGCTGCTGCGCAGCCCGATCGCGACACAAGGCCGCTCCTACAGGGACCGCGTCCGGCCTTAGCTGGTAATCAGGCGCTCGCGCAGCTGGGTAATCTCGTCGCGCAGCTGCGCCGCCGCCTCGAACTCCAGGTCGCGGGCAAACTGCATCATCTTCTCTTCCAGCTGCTTGATGCGCTTGGTGATCTCGCCCGGCGTACGCAGTTCGGCCTCGTAACGGGCGCTCTCCTCCGCCGCCTTTGCCATGCCCTTGCGCTTCTTGCTGCGCGCGCCGGGCACGGTAGCGCCTTCCATGATGTCGGTGATGTCCTTGACCACGCCCTTGGGCACGATGCCATGCGCTTCGTTGAAGGCGATCTGCTTTTCGCGGCGCCGCTCGGTTTCGTCTATCGCACGCTGCATCGAGCCCGTGACGTTATCGGCGTAAAGGATTGCCCGGCCATTGAGGTTACGCGCAGCACGACCAATAGTCTGGATCAGTGAGCGTTCGGACCGCAGGAAACCTTCCTTGTCGGCATCCAGGATCGCCACCAGCGACACTTCCGGCATGTCCAGGCCCTCGCGCAGCAGGTTGATACCCACCAGCACGTCGAAGGTACCCAAGCGCAGGTCGCGGATGATCTCCACCCGCTCCACGGTGTCGATGTCCGAGTGCAGGTAACGCACCCGCACGTCATGGTCGGCCAGGTAGTCGGTCAGGTCCTCGGCCATGCGCTTGGTCAGCGTGGTGGCCAGCACCCGCTCGCCCTGCGCCACACGCTTGCGGATTTCCGACAGCAGGTCGTCGACCTGGGTCAGCGCCGGGCGGACCTCGACCTGCGGGTCGACCAGGCCGGTGGGGCGCACCACCTGCTCCACCACGCGCCCGGCGTGCTCGGCCTCGTAAGGCCCCGGGGTAGCGGAAACGAAGATAGTCTGTGGGCTGACATCCTCCCACTCGTCAAAGCGCATGGGCCGGTTGTCCAGCGCCGAGGGCATGCGGAAGCCGTACTCCACCAGGGTTTCCTTGCGCGAACGGTCGCCTTTGTACATGGCGCCGACCTGCGGCACGCTGACGTGGGACTCGTCGATCACCAGCAGCGCATCCGCCGGCAGGTAGTCGTACAGGGTCGGCGGCGGCGCCCCGGCCGGGCGCCCGGACAGGTAGCGCGAGTAGTTTTCGATACCGTTGCAATAGCCCAGCTCCAGGATCATCTCCAGGTCGAAACGGGTGCGCTGCTCCAGGCGCTGCGCCTCCACCAGCTTGTTGGCCTTTTGCAGGTACTCCAGGCGCTCCTTCAGCTCTTCCTTGATGCCCTCCACCGCCTCCAGCAGGGTCTCCCGCGGGGTGACGTAGTGGCTCTTGGGGTAAAAGGTAAAACGCGGCAGCTTGCGGAAGACCTCGCCAGTGAGCGGATCGAAGGCGGCGATGTTTTCCACCTCGTCATCGAACAGTTCGATACGGATGGCTTCAAGGTCCGATTCGGCCGGAAAGATGTCGATCACATCGCCGCGCACGCGGAAGGTGGCACGGGCAAAGTCCATTTCGTTACGGGTGTATTGCAGATCAGCCAGCCGACGCAGCAGCGCACGCTGGTCAAGCTTGTCGCCCCGGTCTACGTGCAGGACCATTTTCAGGTAGGACTCGGGGCTACCCAGGCCGTAGATGCACGACACGGTGGTGACGATGATCGCGTCGCGCCGTTCCAGCAGCGCCTTGGTCGCCGACAGGCGCATCTGCTCGATGTGGTCGTTGATCGAGGCGTCCTTCTCGATGAAGGTATCCGACGACGGCACGTAGGCTTCCGGCTGGTAGTAGTCGTAGTAGGAAACGAAGTACTCCACCGCATTGTTGGGGAAGAACGCCTTGAACTCGCCATACAACTGCGCAGCCAGGGTTTTGTTCGGCGCCAGCACCAGCGTCGGGCGCTGCACCTGCGCGATGACGTTGGCGATGCTGAAGGTTTTGCCCGAACCGGTCACGCCGAGCAGCGTCTGGTGCGACAGCCCCGCCTCGATACCTTCGACCATCTGGCGGATGGCCTCGGGCTGGTCGCCAGCAGGCTGGAAACGGGTGACGAGCTGGAACTCGGACATGTCGGACCTCGCGGTGCTGCAGCAACTGTAAATTTAGCCAGTAGTCTATACCCAAATGCGCCCGCCCGGGGGCGCTTTCAAGGTGTAGCTGTGAACGCGTGTAACAGTGGACCCGGCAATTAGACCAATGGTCGAAAAATATTTGCGCAAATAGCCTGAAAAGCTGTGCCAGAGTGTCGCAGTGACCGGGCGGTATCACTATACTGACTCCCCGTTTGTGCACCGCTTCAGTGCATTCGGCTGGAGCGTGTACGCCCTATCACTCTCCAATCAGAGCCAAGGTAACAATGAGCCTGTTTTCCGCTGTCGAGCTGGCACCCCGCGACCCTATCCTGGGCCTCAACGAAGCATTCAACGCCGACCCACGTACCGACAAGGTCAACCTGGGCGTGGGCGTGTACTGCAATGAGGAAGGCCGCATTCCGCTGCTGCGCGCCGTGATCGAAGCCGAGACCCAGCGTGCCGCCCAGCATGCCTCGCGCGGCTACCTGCCGATCGACGGTATCGCCACCTACGACCAGGCTGTACAAAAACTGATCTTCGGCGCCGAGTCGCCACTGCTGGCCGCCGGCCGCGTAGTTACCGTGCAGGCCGTCGGCGGCACCGGCGCACTGAAGATCGGTGCCGACTTCCTCAAGCGCCTGTCGCCCAACGCCGTAGTAGCCATCAGCGACCCGAGCTGGGAAAACCACCGCGCCCTGTTCGAAACCGCTGGTTTCCCGGTACAGAACTACCGCTACTATGATGCACCGAGCAACGACGTCAACCGCGCCGGCATGCTCGAAGACCTGAACAACCTGCCGTCCGGCTCGATCGTGGTGCTGCACGCCTGCTGCCACAACCCGACTGGCGTCGATCTGGGCCTGGACGACTGGAAAAACGTCCTGGAAGTGGTCAAGGCCAAGGGCCATGTACCATTCCTCGACATGGCCTACCAGGGCTTTGGTGACGGCATCGCCGAAGACGCCTTCGCCGTGCGCCTGTTCGCCGAGTCGGGCCTGGAGTTCTTCGTTTCCAGCTCGTTCTCCAAGTCGTTCTCGCTGTACGGCGAGCGCGTCGGCGCGCTGTCGATCGTTACCGCTACCAAGGACGAGAGCACCCGTGTGCTGTCCCAGGTCAAGCGCGTGATCCGCACCACCTACTCCAACCCGCCTACTCACGGTGCAACCATCGTTGCCACCGTGCTGAACAGCGCCGAACTGCGCCAGATGTGGGAAGCCGAGCTGGGCGAGATGCGTCAGCGCATCCACGGCATGCGCCAGCAAATGGTCAGCCTGCTGGCTGAATATGGCGCCAAGCGTGACTTCAGCTTCGTTGGCCGCCAGGCCGGCATGTTCTCCTACTCGGGCCTGACCGTCGAGCAGGTTGCCCGCCTGAAGAACGACTTCGGCATCTACGCACTGGACACCGGCCGCATCGCGGTGGCTGCGCTGAACCAGAGCAACATCCACGTGGTCACCAAGGCCATCGTGGAAGTGCTGTAACTCATTGTTTTGCCAAGAGGTAGCTTGACATCCTCTTGGCAATCAGTAAGATACGCGCAGATTCCGCGATAGCTCAGTCGGTAGAGCAAATGACTGTTAATCATTGGGTCCCTGGTTCGAGTCCAGGTCGCGGAGCCAAACACTGAAAAATCCCCCGGGTGCGCAAGCAACCGGGGGATTTTTCGTTGCGTCGGGTTTATTGGCCCAGCGGCTCGGTCACTGGCTTGCCCTCGTCCACCAGGCTCCACACCAGCAGTTTGGCGGGCTGGGTCTTGCTGGCATTTCGGGACACGCTGTGCACGGTGCCTGGCGCTTCGTACCAGTACTCGCCAGCCTTGTAGGTTTTTTCCTGCTCGTTGTTGAGTTTCGATACCACGCCCCCTTCCAGCACGTAGGCCATTACCGCGCCCGGGTGCTGATGGGCGGGTGATGCTTCGCCGGGGGCGTAGCTTACGGTGAGCATGACGGCAGTTTTGCCGGGGGCATTCGAGGGTTGTTGTTGCTGCAGGACTTTGACCTGGTCGGCGACGTCGCCGTGGGCCCAGGCGGGGGCTTGGGCGGCGAGCAGGGCGAAGAGGATCAAGGTGAGTGGTTTCATCGCGGGCAACTCCTGGGTGGCAATTGCCAGCAGGTTAGGCCCTCATTGGCTGAAGACAAATGGCCAATCCGAGGTAAAAGCAGGGGGCCGATTTTGCCTGTGCCGGCCTCTTCGCGGGCATGCCCGCTCCCACAAGTTCTCCACAGGCTTCAGGGGCTGCGCTGTACCTGTGGGAGCGGGCATGCCCGCGAAGAGGCCGACACAGAAAAAAGAGCTCTCAGCTACTACGCCCAATCGGGTAAAACTCGCCCTGGCTCCATACGCCCAACCATTCCTCCCCCTCGATCTCACGCGGCACCGCCAGCTCCACCAGCTGGTAGAACACATTGCGATGAATCAGCGCCTCAAGGTTGCTGCGCATCAGCACATAGGGTGACGGTTCCTGCGTCACAGGGTCGATCACCACGCGCAGCGGGCTGTCCGGCCCGGCATCCACCTGGTCCTCGACATTGCTGGTAAAGCGCAGCACCTGCTGTTCGCCCTCCCCCAGCACCTCCAGCGCCACCGCCACGAACGGCGCATCGTCGACACGAATGCCGACCTTTTCCACTGGCGTGATCAGGAAATAGTCATCACCATCGCGGCGGATGATGGTGGAGAACAAACGCACCATCGGCTTGCGCCCGATCGGCGTACCCAGGTAATACCAGGTGCCATCGCGGGCGATGCGCATGTCGATGTCGCCGCAGAAGTCCGGATTCCACAGATGCACTGGCGGCAGCCCCTTTGCCTTGGGGATCTGTGCCAGAAGATCATTGGCCTTGCCGGAATCACTCATCACGCCTGCCTCATTCGCTCATGCCCAGAAGGCTACGAGCGTACCCGCGCATCGGTGCGCCAAGCAAATCTTCAGGGGTGTTGTCGTGGAACGTCAACAAACCGCCACGGCTCTTGATGCGCACAGTGTCGACCAGGTAGCGGGTATTGGTTTCGATCAGCATCATCTGTACCACACCGCTGTCCCAGCCCAATCGGTCGACAGCCTGTTCGTCGTACCACTCGTCACCATTGCCGATGCGGTCGTCGGTACGCGCGAAACGGGTGTACAGCACGTAGTCGGCGCCGACCGAACGCGCCTGGGCAATGGCATCTTCCAGGCCCAATGGGCCTTGGGCACGGCGCACCAGCGGGAAATACTCGACAAAGCTTTTGAAGGCCTCGTCGGCCACCGCGTTCTGCCGCGGTACCGGGCCCTTGCCGGGCGGCACGAAGGCACCCTGACCGATGAAGATGAACGAATCAGGCTGCAGGCGGACAGACAGGGTGCGACGGGTATCACTGTGGTCCAGCAGACCGGCATCGCTCATGTGATAACGCACGCCCTCGCCCATATCGCTGACATTCATGCAGCCGCCCAGCGCCATCAGCGCCAGCAGCAAGACCAGGCTACGCATCTTTCCTCCAGTGGCCGGCGACGAAAAACCGGCGAATAGCTGGCGGATGCAGCTTTTGCGCCAGCTTCAGCCGCCGATCACCTTCATCACCATCACATCCCCGGAAAACGCCAGGTCCTGCTTGTCTGCCAAGGCCTTGACCAGCAGGCGCTGCATGGCCGGCAATGCTTGATGGCGCGGCTTATCCAGCAGGTCGCCGACGAAATGGCGATTGCCAGACGACAGGCAGCCATGCAGCCAGCCTGTGGAGGACAGACGCAACCGCGAGCAGGTGCGGCAAAACGGTACGCTTTCGTTGGCGATGACGCCAAAGTGGCCAACCCCCGGGATTTCATAGCGCAAGGCGGTGGCATCCAGCGGAGCATCAACCTGGACATAGGCATGCTTGCTGCCAATCAGCGCAAGCAACTGCTCAAGGCCAAAGAACTGCTGCAGGAAGGTATTGCGGTCACGGGCCAGGTGGCCCATGCGCATAAGCTCGATAAAGCGCAATTCGAAACCACGGGCCAAGCAATAATCCAGCAGCGGCAATATCTGGTCGAGGTTCTGCCCGCGCATTGGCACCATGTTCACCTTGATCCGCATACCCAACGCGCTGGCCTGCTCCATTCCTGCCAGCACGCTTGCCAGATCGCCGCCCCGGGCGATGTGGCGAAAGGCCTGGGGGTCGAGGGTGTCGAGGGAAACATTGAGTCGACGGACACCGGCCGCCTGCAACTGCGGCAACTTGCGCTGCAATAGCTGGCCATTGGTGGTCAGCGAAATATCGTCGAGCCCAAGCTTGGCGACTGCCGCCAGAAAGGCATCCAGACGCGGGCTGACCAGCGGTTCACCGCCCGTGATGCGCAGCCGCTCGATACCGGCCGCCTCGATCAGGTAAGCCACTCCACGCGCCATGGCATCTGCCGGCAATTCGTCCTGCGCCGCCACCAGGCGCTTGCCGTCGGGTACGCAGTAAGTGCAAGCATAATTGCAAGCAGCCGTCAGGCTGACGCGCAGGTTGCGAAAACGCCTGCCTTGACGATCGACAATCATGAATGACTCCGGCATGGATGATGAGGGCTGGCAAAACCTGACTCATAAATCAGGTTTTTGCAAGCCCCATCACGTCATCGAAAGCCAAAGCTGTGTTGTAGCAGCAGCCTGATGCTGCGAAAGGGCCAGTACGGCGTACTGGCCTGAACCGAGGGGGTCAGTGGGTCGGTTCCGGGTCGCGCTTGCGCTTGTTGCCCATGCGCACGCCAATGTCCATCAGGAACTGGAAGAAACCTTCCTGATCCTCCAGCACATTGCTCCAGAATGGCGAGTGGTACAGCGCCACGGCGCCATGCACCAGTGCCCAGGCGGCGCAGTAGTGGAAATAGGGCGGTACGTCTTCGAGCTTGCCTTCGCTGATGCGGCCCTTGATCAGCTGGGTCAGGCGGTCGAAGTTGGAAGCGCGGATGCTGTGCAGCTGCTCGACCATTTCCGGCACCTGGTTGCCCTTGACCACCTTCTCTTCCAGGCGGTCGAACAGCCGGTAACGTTGCGGGTCGCGCATGCGGAACTCGAAGTAGGCGCGCGACAGGGCCTCTTTGTCGCGGTCGACGTCAGCCGAGTGCAACAGTTCGTTCAGGTCGCGCTCGTAGTCGAGCATCAGGCGCAGGTAGATTTCCGCCTTGGACTTGAAATGCTTGTAGATCGTGCCTTTGCCGATGCCCACGGCGTCGGCGATCATCTCGACGGTGACGCTGTCCTCACCCTGTTCGAGGAACAGTTTGAGCGCGGTATCGAGGATTTCCTGTTCGCGACGGCGAAATTCACGGACCTTACGAGGTTCTTTCTGCATGGGAAGGACTGGATGACAATCGAAGCGGTTTATTATGCCTAACTTGCGGGAAATTGCACGGATCATCCAAGCATGTCTGTGTTTCACGATGCATATGGCCATGCGATGCAGGAGGATTGGAGCGTTGGCGTATTCCAAATTTGTTTAAAAAACGACCAATTCAGGCTGGCACTGCGCCAAACCTGACCAATACTTGAAGTGTTGGCGCGGCGCATCCCCCCCAAGTGGCGCGCCGATAAAGGTGCTCAGGGACCGCGTACCTTTGTTTTACTCCTAATGGTCTTAACCCGGATTCCCCCCCCAGAACCCGGGTTTTTTTTGGGTGTTTCTTGGGGGATCACTTTAGGTTGGGAATTTTTGCGGGGATTAGGTGAGGGCCACCAGTGGCCAGGCGGGAAAGTGCATGATGGCTACCAGGTGCCTGCCACAACAAATTCAGCGCTTATCAGATCGAGCGCCGCCCGCGCGGCGCTTCGCGGGGCGAGCCCGCTCCCACATCTGTTTCGGGCCAGTATTCCTGTGACTGAGGCGCGCGCGCCCTTTGTGCATGTCAGAAGATCGAAGAAAAGCAGCACCGAAGACAATATCGAAGAGAACAAACAAGGCGGCCAGAGGAGACCCCACAGGAAAGACTGGCCCGAAACAGATGTGGGAGCGGGCTTGCCCCGCGAAGCGCCGCGCGGGCGGCGCTCGATCTGATAAGCGCTGAATACGCTGTGGCAGGCACTTGGCTGCCATCACACAGTTCAAGCGCCGAAAATCAGCCCACCCGCGCCAACGGGAACAACCGCTTGAAGTTCGCCGTCGTCTGCTCTGCCAACTGCTCATAACTGGCCCCGCGCAGCGAAGCGACATACTCCGCCACTTCCCGCACATACTGCGGCAAGTTAGGCTTGCCCCGGTGCGGTATCGGCGCCAGGTACGGCGAATCGGTCTCGACCAGCAACCGGTCGACCGGCACCTGCCGGGCCACTTCGCGCAGGGCCTCGGCATTTCGGAAGGTCACGATGCCAGACAACGAAATGTAATACCCCAGGTCCAGCGCCGCCTTGGCCATGTCCCAGTCTTCGGTAAAGCAATGCAGCACGCCAGCCTGCGGCAAGTTGGCTTCGCGCAGCAATGCCAGGGTATCGGCGCGTGCTGCCCGGGTATGCACGATCACTGGCTTGCCGGTCTGCCGCGAAGCCTCCAGGTGCAAGCGGAACGATGCCTGCTGCAGCTCAGCCGCTTCCGGCTCGTAGTGATAGTCCAGCCCGGTTTCGCCAATGGCCACCACATGCGGGTGGGCCAGCTCGCGCAGCAGCCATTCCAGCGCAGGTGTTTCACCCGGGGCCAGGTCCAGCGGGTGCACGCCCACCGAGCAATCGACATCGGCGTACTGCTCGCTCAGCGCCTTCACTGAGCCTGCGTTTTCGGCACTGACACCAATACACAGGAAATGCCCGACCCCACGCTCACGCGCTGCCTGCAGGGCAGCATCGAGGGAGCCCTGGTGGGCGCTCAGGTCAAGTCGGTCGAGGTGGCAATGGGAATCTACGAGCATGGGATAACGGCACACATGAAAAATTGGAAATCAGCGGACACCTGGCAGTTGCAGCCAATGAGCCAGCAGCGATTCAAGCAACAGGGCGCGGTTGAGGTTGGCCTTGCCCAGCACCTTCTGGCGCTGGTCCAGGATCCAGGCCTGCACCTCCAGCACCTTGGCCTGACGACTCTTCTGCGCCAGGTATTGCAGCACCTTGCGCATATCTGCCAAGCCTAACCCCTCCTCGTCCTGGGTCAACTGGTAGCGCAGGATCAGGTGCGACCAATCGCAGAACCAGTCGAACAGCAACAACAGCGGCACACCGCTCCAGGCATCGGCCAGTTGGCTGGGTGACTGCTGCTGCTTGAGCAGTTTCTTCACCCCCTCGGTAACCAGCGCACGCTGCTCACGCACACCTTGTGCCTGCAGGCTGACGGCCATCAAGGGCGATCCGGCGGCCAGCGTCAGCAGCTCGTCCCGTTCGGCCTGGTCGCTGTCCGGCAACGCTCCAGCCAGCCAGGCCTGGCTCTGGGCCAGGCTGGGCTGCGGGCAGGCAACTTGCTGGCAGCGGCTCTTGATGGTGGGCAGCAGGCGACTGGGCTGGTGCGTGACCAGCAGCAATACGGTATCGCCCGAAGGCTCTTCAAGGCTTTTAAGCAGTGCATTGGAGGCGTTGACGTTCATCGCCTCCACCGGCTCGATCAACACCACCTTGCGCCCACCCATCTGGGCCGTCTGTACCACGAAGGCCACCAGCTCACGCACCTGGTCGACCTTGATCGGTTTGTCGGCTTCCTCAGGCTCGAGGATGAAGTTGTCGGGGTGGCTGCCGGCCTTGAGCAACAGGCAGGCCTTGCACCCCCCGCAGGCGTCCAGCCCTTGGGGCTGCTGACATAGCAAACGGGCCATCAGGCGCTCGGCCAAGGCCCGCTTGCCGATACCGCGCGGCCCGTGCAACAGATAGGCATGGGCGTGTTGGCTGCGGCCGGCCAGCTGCTGCCAGAGGGCCTGCTGCCAGGGGTAGGCCTCAGCCACGGCAACGCTCCACGATGCCGGGCAGCAGCACGTCAATGGCGCGCTGCACGGCCTCAAGGGATTGCGCGGCGTCCAGCAGGCTGTAGCGCTGCGGCTCGCGCCGGGCCCGCTGCAGATACGCCTGGCGAACGGCTTCGAAGAAGGCCTGGCCTTCCTGCTCGAAGCGGTCCAGGCGGCCGCGGGCGGCGGCACGGGCAAGGCCTACTTCGACCGGCAGGTCGAACACCAGGGTCAGGTCCGGGCGCAGGTCGCCCTGGACGAATTGCTCCAGGGTAGCGATACGCTCGACAGACAAACCACGGCCACCCCCTTGATAGGCATAGGTGGCGTCCGTGAATCGGTCGCACAACACGACGGCCCCGCGGGCCAATGCCGGACGAATGACCTGTGCCAGGTGCTGGGCCCGCGCAGCGAATACAAGCAGCAGCTCGGTGTCGGCTGCCATGGTTTCATCGCTGGGAGCCAGCAACAGCTCGCGCACTCTTTCGGCCAGCGGCGTACCGCCAGGCTCGCGGGTCAATACCACGTCCAGGCCCTGCTCGCGCAAGCGCGCGGCCAGGTAGTCGCGATTGGTGCTCTTGCCCGCGCCTTCGGGGCCTTCCAGCGTAATAAACAAGCCGCTCACAGGCAGTCCTTAATGTTGTTCGTCAGGCGTCGGCCGTTCAGCCGCTTGCGCGCCACCGGCAGGGGCGTCCTGCACGGGGGGCTCATCGGGTGCCGGTTGCGCAGCCGGCTCATCCTCCGCGGGTGACGCTTGCGGCTGTTCGTCCGGCTGCGCGTCTTGCTGCGGTGCGGGGCTGGAGCGATAGTCTGCACGACGCTTGAGCTGGAACTCGCGCACCGCCGAGTTGTGGTCGTCGAGGTCGTCAGAGAACACATGGCTGCCGTCGCCACGGGCGACAAAGTACAGGCTGGTGCCATCCGACGGGTTGAGCGCTGCGTGAATGGCCTCACGGCCGACCATGGCAATCGGGGTCGGCGGCAGCCCGGTGATGGTATAGGTGTTGTAGGGCGTCGGCTCGCGCAGGTCGGCGCGGGTGATCTTGCCGTTGTAGCGCTCACCCATGCCGTAGATCACGGTCGGGTCGGTCTGCAGCATCATGCCCAGGCGCAGGCGCCGCACGAACACGCCGGCAATCTGCCCACGCTCCTGAGGGATACCGGTTTCCTTTTCCACCAGCGAAGCCATGATCAGCGCCTGGTACGGGTCGCGGTATGGCAGGTCGCTGGTGCGCTCGGCCCATTCCCTGGCCAGCACTTCGTCCAGGCGCATGTAGGCCTGCTGCAGCAACTCCACATCACTCATGCCGCGCACGAAGCGGTAGGTGTCCGGGAAGAATCGCCCTTCGGGGAACACGCCGGTATGGCCGAGCTTGTCCATCACTTCGGAATCCGACAGGCCTTCCAGGGTGTGCTTGATCTTTTCATGCTTGGCCACGGCCGAGCGCACCTGGCGGAAGGTCCAGCCTTCGACCAGGGTAAGGTTGTACTGCACAACGTCAGCACGGCGCCAGGCGTCGAACAGCTGCTCGACCGTCATGCCAGGGGTAAGGCGGTACTCGCCGGTGTGCAGGGGGGTGCCAGCCATGTTGAAGCGCCAGTACAAGCGCAACCAGACGGCATCGTCGAGCAACCCTTCTTGCTGCATGCGATAGAACATGCGGTTGGGGGTGGTGCCATTGGGCACGTCGAGCAGGCGTTCCTGCGTGACGTGCAAGGGCTGCTCCAGGACCGAGTTGACCTTCCAGGCCGACCAGCCAAGCGCCAGGCCGGCAAGGATCAAGCCCATTTCCAGCAGCAGCAGGAATTTACGTCTCACGAATTCAGGTTTCCAGTAACGTACGGGCAACGGCCTGCAGTTTACGGGTGAGCGGGCCAGACGGCCAGTTTAGCGCGGCTACGCCACGCACGGGCCAAATGCCGTAGACGCTATTGCAAACAAATACTTCATCTGCCTGCTCCAGCGTTTCGAACGGCAGGTCACAGACCTGCGCCGGGATGCCCAACTGTGCCGCCTGCTCCAGCAACGCTGCGCGCATCACCCCTGCCACACCGCAGCGGCTGAGGTCGGCGGTCAGCAGCACGCCATCACGCACCAGGAACAGATTGCTATACACCCCTTCGATTACCCTGCCCTGCCCGTCACGCATCAGGCCTTCGGCGTGTTCGCTGCCCTGCCATTCGGCACGGGCCAGCACCTGCTCCAGGCGGTTGAGGTGTTTGAGCCCGGCCAGCAGCGGTTGTTCCCCAAGCCGGGTCTGGCAAGGGTACAAACGCACACCGTGCTCGGCATGCTCGACAGGATAGCTGGGCAGCGGGCTGCCCTGCAGGATGCGCCTTGGCGCTGCACCGGCTACCGGCGCATAGCCACGCTGGCTGTCGCCACGGGTGAGGATAAGTTTGGCTACGCCTTCACCGAGCTGACTGGCATAGCGAAGCAGTTCGTCACGCACCAGCGCCAGGTCGGCGCCGATCGCCAGGCGCTGGCAGCCCAGCGCCAGGCGTGCGAGGTGGCCGTCCAGCAAGCTGGGCCGGCCGCCGCGCACGGCGATGGTCTCGAACAGGCCATCACCGTAGGCCAGGCCGCGGTTCTGCAGGTTGAGTGCAGTCGCCGGCTGGCCATCGACCCAGCTGTGCATCAACCGGCGAACCGGCGGAACACCAGCGAGCCGTTGGTGCCGCCAAAGCCGAACGAGTTGGACAACACCACGTCGATCGGCATGCTGCGCGCCTGGTGCGGCACGAAGTCGAGGTCGCAGCCTTCGTCCGGCTCGTCCAGGTTGATGGTGGGCGGTGCCATCTGGCTGTTGATCGCCAGCACGCTGAAGATCGCTTCCACCGCACCAGCCGCACCCAGCAGGTGGCCGGTCATCGACTTGGTCGAGCTGACCGCCAGCTTGTAGGCATGGTCGCCGAACACGCGCTTGATCGCCGCTACTTCGGCCACGTCTCCCGCTGGGGTCGAGGTACCATGGGCGTTGATGTAGCTGACCTCTTCTGGCTGGATGCCAGCATCGCGCAGGGCGTTGGCCATGCAGCGGGCAGCGCCTTCGCCGGTCTCGGGTGGCGAGGTCATGTGGTAGGCGTCACCGCTCATGCCAAAGCCAACCAGCTCGGCATAGATGGTCGCACCACGGGCCTGGGCGTGCTCCAGTTCTTCGAGCACCAGGGCACCGGCACCGTCAGACAGCACGAAGCCGTCACGGCCCTTGTCCCACGGGCGGCTGGCCCGGCTTGGCTCGTCATTGCGGGTAGACAGCGCACGCGAAGCGCCGAAGCCGCCCATGCCCAGGCCGCAGGCAGCCATTTCGGCACCACCGGCGATCATCACGTCGGCCTCACCGTAGGCAATATTGCGCGCGGCCATGCCGATGCAATGGGTACCCGTGGTGCAAGCGGTAGCAATGGCGTAGTTCGGCCCTTGCAAACCCAGGTGGATCGACAGGAAGCCAGAGATCATGTTGATGATCGAGCCCGGCACGAAGAACGGCGAAATACGGCGCGGCCCCGAGTCGTGCAGGGTGCGGCTGGTTTCTTCGATGTTGGTCAGGCCACCGATGCCCGACCCCATCGCCACGCCAATGCGCTCTCGGTTGGCGTCGGTAACCTCAAGGCCGGCATTACGCACCGCCTGGAAACCGGCCGCCAGGCCGTACTGGATGAACAGGTCGAGCTTGCGGGCCTCTTTGGCCGACAGGTATTGCTCGACCTCGAAGCCTTTCACCGAGCCGCCAAAACGGGTGGAGTAGGCAGACAGGTCCGTATGCTCGATCGGACCAATGCCACTGCGGCCAGCCAGAATGCCCTGCCAGGTGCTCGGTACATCGGTACCCAGTGGCGACAGCATACCCATACCGGTGACCACGACGCGTCTACGCGACACAGTACTCTCCTTTTCTAATAACAGAGTCTCTTGCGATTACATTCAAGCGCTGGAATGGAATGGCAACAGGCTCTTGGTGCGCGGTGAACGAAGCGGCCTGGAAAATGCGAGGCGCTCGCAAAGAAAAAACCGCACGCCAGCGAAGGCAGTGCGGTTTTCCCCGACAAGAAACGTCGACTGTAGCGTCTTAGACCGAGTGGGCTTGGATGTAGTCGATAGCAGCTTGAACGGTAGTGATCTTCTCGGCTTCTTCGTCAGGGATTTCGGTCTCGAATTCCTCTTCCAGAGCCATCACCAGTTCGACGGTGTCAAGCGAATCGGCACCCAGGTCTTCGACGAAGGACTTCTCTTTGGTCACCTCCTCTTCCTTCACGCCCAGTTGCTCGGCGACGATTTTCTTGACGCGTTCTTCGATGGTGCTCATACCTAGTTTTCACTCCTAATGGACATATGTCAGGCAGCTGGCCGGTGGCTAATTTTATAGAAAGACGTTGGCTTTTCAAGCGAAACGCACCTTCACGCTAGCCACCCCACCCGCTGCCTGGAATCTGGTTGCAGCTTTATAACGGATTTTAGGCTCGCAGTATGACTCTTTTTTTACGAAATCCGTCACATTGAGTTGCAGTGTTACATGTACATCCCGCCGTTGACCGGCACGGTAGCGCCGGTTACGTAGCCTGCACCGTCGGATGCCAGGAACGAAACCACCTTGGCGATTTCGTCGGCGTGGCCCAGGCGGCCCAGCGGAATCTGGGTTTGCAGGGCTTCGCGCTGCGCTTCTGGCAGTTCGCGGGTCATGTCAGTGTCGATGAAGCCTGGGGTCACCGAGTTGACGGTGATGCCACGCGAGCCCACTTCACGCGCCAGGGCGCGGCTGAAGCCTTCCAGGCCGGCCTTGGCGGCCGCGTAGTTGGCCTGGCCAGCGTTACCCATGGCACCCACGACCGAACCGATGCTGATGATACGGCCCCAACGCGCCTTGGTCATGCCACGCAGCACGCCCTTGGACAGACGGTAGAGGCTGTTCAGGTTGGTGTCGATCACGTCGAACCACTCGTCGTCCTTCATGCGCAGCATGAGGTTGTCGCGGGTGATGCCGGCGTTGTTGACCAGGATGGCCGGGGCGCCGAACTGCTCGCCGATGGCGCCCAGTACTGCTTCAACCGATTCGGCGCTGGTCACGTTCAGCTCCATGCCGGTACCGGTAATGCCGTGTTCTTTCAGGGTGGCAGCAATGCGCTCGGCGCCGGAAGCTGAAGTGGCGGTACCGATCACGGTTGCGCCCTGGCGGCCCAGTTCGAGGGCGATGGCCTGGCCAATGCCACGGCTGGCGCCGGTGACCAGTGCAACTTTACCTTGCAGGCTCATGCAAGCTTCTCCAAATCAGGCCAGTGCCGCACGGGTGGCGGCAACGGCGTCAGGGGTATTGAGGTTGTAGGTAGTCACGCCGTCGGCGCAACGCTTGTTCAGGCCAGCCAGGACCTTGCCCGGGCCGCACTCGACCAGGGTGACCGCACCGTTGGCGGCCAAGGCTTGCACGCATTCGACCCAGCGCACTGGCTGGTACAGCTGTGCCAAAAGGTCGTGCTTGAGCGCATCGAGGTCGGCGGCAATGGCGGCAGTGACGTTCTGCACCACCGGAATCTGCGGGGCCTTCCATTCAATGGCATTGACCGCATCGGCAAAACGCTCGGCAGCCGGCTTCATCAGGGCACAGTGCGACGGCACGCTGACCGCCAGTGGCAGGGCGCGCTTGGCACCAGCCTCTTTGCACAGCTCAATGGCACGGTCCACCGCAGCCTTGTTGCCAGCAATCACAACCTGGCCCGGCGAGTTGAAGTTCACCGCGCTGACCACTTCGTCTTCGGCCGCCTTGGCACAGATCTCGACCACCACGGCGTCATCCAGGCCGAGGATCGCGGCCATGGCGCCATGGCCGGCCGGCACAGCTTCCTGCATCAGCTGGCCGCGACGCTCGACCAAGCGCACGGCATCTTTCAGCGACAGGCTGCCTGCGGCAACCAGGGCGCTGTATTCGCCCAGGCTGTGACCGGAAACGAAAGCCGGCTTGGCGCCGCCCTCCTCCAGCCACAGGCGCCACAGCGCGATGGAAGCGGTGAGGATCGCAGGCTGAGTCTTGTCGGTCTGGTTGAGTTGTTCTTCCGGGCCTTCCTGGACCAGCTTCCACAGGTCGTAGCCGAGCGCTGCGGAGGCTTCCTTGAAGGTCTCGATGATCACTGGCTTCTCGGCGCCGAGCTCGGCGAGCATGCCCAGCGACTGGGAACCTTGACCGGGGAAGACGAATGCGAGAGATGCAGACATTGAACAAGCCCTTATGATCTTGTCGTCGGATAGGGTGCGCCAGGCCTTGAGCCGGGCGCGGAATCTGAAAGCTTGGATGGATACTGAACCTAAGCGGTCACATTTAAGCACTTCATTGGCGATATGCCTAAGGTCTTTGTTTGCCTGCACCGGCCTCTTCGCGGGCTTGCCCGCTCCCACAGGATTGTTGCGCGGTACCTGTGGGAGCGGGCAAGCCCGCGAAAGGGCCGGCACAGGCTAAGGCAGCAGGTCCTCCAGCCGCCCATGCAAGCGCTGTGGCAGGTTTTCCTGAATCTCGATCAAGGCCCGCTGGATGGCGCTCTGAAAGCCCTGCACACCCGCAGACCCATGGCTTTTGATGACAATGCCCTGCAACCCCAGAAAGCTCGCCCCATTGTGCCGCGCCGGCGCCAGGTCGGCCTGCAGCCGCTTGAGCAGCGGCATGGCCATCGCCCCGGCCGCCCGCGACAAAATACCGCCCTTGAACAACTGCTCGATTCTCGCAGCAATCATCGTAGCCAGCCCTTCGCTGGATTTGAGCAGGATATTGCCGACAAACCCGTCGCACACCACCACATCAGCTTCGCCACGATACAGGCCATCACCCTCGACAAAGCCGACGTAATTGAGCCCTCGGGCGTTCTGCAACAAGCTGGCGGCCAGCTTGACCTGCTGGTTACCCTTGATGTCCTCGGTACCGATATTCAGCAACGCCACGCGCGGGCGATGCACACCCAGGGCCTGAGCGGCCACCGAGCCCATCACGGCGAACTGATAGAGGTTTTCGGCACTGCAATCAACATTGGCACCCAGGTCGAGCAACTGGCAGTAACCAGCCTGGGTCGGGATCGCCGCCACCATGGCTGGCCGGTCGATACCCGGCAAGGTCTTGAGCACGAAGCGTGACAGCGCCATCAGCGCACCGGTATTGCCAGCACTGACGCAGGCCTGGGCCTTGCCATCACGCACCAGTTCGAGGGCGATGCGCATCGACGAGTCCGGCTTGCCACGCAGCGCCTGGGATGGCCGCTCGTCCATACCGATCACCTCACTGGCGGCGACAATCTGCAGGCGCGCGCGATCCGCAGCAGCAAGGCCGCCGAGAAGCTCTTCAAGGAGGGAAGGTTGACCGACGAGGGTCAGGTGCAGCGAGGGAGTAGCAGAAAGGCAGGCAATGCTAGCCTGGACAATGCTGCGGGGACCGAAGTCCCCGCCCATTGCGTCGATCGCGATGATCTGAGCGGACAAGGATTACTCGTCAGCGCCCTTGTCGACCACTTTGCGACCACGGTATACGCCTTCTGGCGAAACGTGGTGGCGCAGGTGAACTTCACCGGTGGTTTTCTCTACCGACAGCGCGTTTTCCGACAGGGCGTCGTGCGAACGGCGCATGTCACGGGCAGAGCGGGATTTTTTGTTCTGCTGAACAGCCATAATTGATTAACTCCTAAACGTTTGGGTCACGCTTTAACTGCGCCAAAACACTGAACGGGTTGGACCGCGATACCTCGTCCTTGCTCGATTCGGGCTCGTCTGCGCCCGCCGGCTGCTGGCATTCTTCCGGATGATGAGCAGGCACGATTGGCAAGGCGAGCAGAAGCTCCTCCTCAACCAGTGCCTGCAGATCCAAAGGATCTTCGCCCAGTTCCAGCACGTCATAGCCTTTCGGCAACGACTGGGTATTCGCACCCTCCTTCACCACAGCGTATGTACATTCGCTCTGGATCGGCAGGGTGACCAGCTCAAGACAACGCTGGCAAACCATCTTGACCTCGACGCTCAGCTCGGTGTGGATAACCACCACGTGCTGTTCATCTCGTTCAAAATCGAACTTCGCCTGCACCGTACCGACATTGTCGGAAAGCGGGTCGCAGAGTCTTTCCAAATCAGCGAGTTGCAGCGAACCGTTAAGGGTTACGCCACGATCGGCCAATTTGCGCGGGTCAACGTGAGGTGGAATCGGGTCATTCAACATAGGCGCAGCATTCTAGGGATGCCCCCCGCCCCTGTCAAAGGAAATTAGGCGGCATCGTGCGTGATAGAATTTGTTCAACTGATTCAGGAGTCTACCATGCTTCCTCTGTTACTGGCTTCCAGCTCTGCCTATCGCCGCGAACTGCTCGCACGCCTGCGCCTGCCCTTCACCTGGGCAAGCCCCGATATAGACGAGCAGCGCCTGGCTGACGAGCCGGCCGTAGAGCTGGTGCGGCGGCTGGCCAGGCAAAAAGCCGAGGCATTGGCCGGCAGCCATCCCGGGCACCTGATCATCGGGTCGGACCAGGTAGCCGTGCTGGGTGAACAGGTGCTGGGTAAGCCGCATACCTTCGAGCGGGCTTGCGAGCAGCTGCTGGAGTGCAGCGGGCAGCAGGTGAGCTTTCTGACCGGGCTGGCGCTATTGAACAGCGCCACCGGGCAATGCCAGGTGGATTGCGTGCCGTTTACCGTCACGATGCGCGAATTGAACCGCGAGCGGGTGGAGCGCTATGTGGCGGCGGAACAGCCGCTGGATTGCGCGGGGAGCTTCAAGGCGGAGGGATTAGGGGTGAGTTTGTTTCAGAGCACACATGGGTGCGATGCGACAAGCCTGATCGGGCTGCCACTGATTCGGCTGGTGGATATGTTGATCAAGGAAGGGGTGGTGGTTCCCTGAGGCTTTGGGGCTGCCTTGCAGCCCTTCGCGGGCTCGCCCGCTCCCACAGAGATAGCGCACAGCCTGAAGCATGCAAAAACCTGTGGGAGCGGGCATGCCCGCGAAGGGGCGCACAGCGCCCCCCGAGAAAACCGAATCAGCGTAGCTGCGGGCCCTGGAAGCCCATCCACATCGCCAGATGCTCAGCCACACTGGCACCGACGCGCTTGGAGAAGCGGTCAAATGGCGATTCCTGCACGGTGAAATCCACCAACTCCTTCTCGCCAACGATCTCACGCGCCACATAGCTGGCACTGCCCAACCCGTCTACCAGACCCAGATCCTTGGCCTGCTCGCCGGACCACACCAGGCCACTGAACAGCTCCGGATGCTCCTTGTCCTTCAAGCGCTCACCACGCCCCTGCTTGACCATGGCAATGAACTGGTTGTGGGTGGTATCCAGCACACCCTGCCAGAACCGCGTCTCTTCAGGCTTTTCAGGCGAGAACGGGTCAAGGAAGGCCTTGTGCTCACCCGAGGTGTAGGCGCGCCGCTCCACGCCCAGCTTCTCCATGGTGCCGACAAAGCCATAACCGGCCGCCGTCACACCAATCGAGCCCACCAGGCTGGCTTTATCGGCATAGATTTCGTCCGCCGCGCTGGCAATGTAATAGGCACCGGAAGCGCCAAGGTCCGAAATGACCGCATACAGCTTGATGGCCGGGTATTCGGCGCGCAGACGGCGGATTTCGTCATAAACGTACCCTGCCTGCACCGGGCTGCCACCTGGGCTGTTGATGCGCATCACCACAGCCTTGGTCTTGCCGTCCTTGAACGCTTCGCGCAGGCTCTTGACGATATTGTCGGCACTGGCGGCCTCCTGATCGGCAATCACCCCGCGCACCTCGACCAGCGCGGTATGGTTGGCGCTGCGCGAAGCAGCTTTGTCCATATCCATCAGCGGCGAGAACAAGGCCAGAATGCCGAACAGGTAAACGAAGGTCAGGATCTTGAAGAAGATCCCCCAGCGCCGCGACCGGCGCTGCTCCTGCACACTGGCCAGCAAGGTCTTTTCCAGCAGCTTCCAGCTTTTGCGCTCTTCGCGCTCCTCAGGCTCAGCCTCGGGGGCCTTCCATTCGTCTGCCATGCTCACCTACCTTGGAAAGGGAATTGCGGAACCACCCAGCCACTCGCGCAGCTGGGAAAAATGATCGATGCACACCTGCGGGCCGAATTCGGCAAGCGCCTGCAGCGACATGGCACCATAGCCTACCGCCACCGAATGCATGCCGGCATTGCTGGCCATTTGCAGGTCGAACGCCGAATCTCCGACCATCAGTGCACGCCCGGGTTCGACGCCGCAGTGGCCGAGGATTTCTTCAAGCATCAAGGGGTGCGGCTTGCCACGCGTCTCGTCGGCAGCACGGGTGATGTCAAAGAACTGCTCCCAACCATTGGCCTTGAGCACCCGATCCAGGCCGCGGCGCGCCTTGCCGGTGGCCACGGCCAGGCGGTAACCCTCGACGCGGAACGCATCCAGCGACTCGACCACCCCCTCGAACAGCGGCGAAGGCTGCTGATCCAGCGCCGTGTAGATATCGGCATAGTGCTGACGGAAGCGTTCGACCTGCGCAGGCGCCAGGTGCGGGTACAGGGTGTGGATCGCCTCACCCAGGGCAAGGCCGATGATGCCCTTGACCGCGTCATCGCTGCTTTGCGCCTCGCCGGCACGCTCGGCGGCGGCATTCATGGCTTCGACGATGCGCCCGATAGAATCGGCCAGCGTGCCGTCCCAGTCGAAGATCAGTAGCTCATAGCCTTTTTTCATAGGTCAGGATGCACTCAAGCGCTCAACGGTTTTCGCCCACACCTCATCCACTGGCGCTTCGAGCTTCAGCTCACCACCGTCCGGCAGCGGCACGGTCAGCGCGTAGGCATGCAGGAACAGGCGCTTGCCGCCCAGCTCGCGAATCTCGCGGCTGAAGTCTTCGTCACCGTACTTGCTGTCGCCGGCAATCATGTGCCCGGCATGCAGGGTGTGCACGCGGATCTGGTGGGTACGGCCGGTGATCGGGCGCGCCTCGACAATGGTGGCGAACTCGCCAAAGCGGCGCAGCACGCGGAACAGGGTCAGCGCCTCCTTGCCTTCCTCGTTAACTTCGACCATGCGCTCACCGGAGCGCAGGTTGCTCTTGAGCAACGGGGCATTTACCTGCTTCTTCGAAGTCGGCCAATGGCCGCGTACCAGCGCCATGTAGCGCTTGTCGACACCATCGCCGCGCAAGGCGGCATGCAAGTGGCGCAGCATGCTGCGCTTCTTGGCGATCATCAAAAGCCCGGAAGTGTCACGGTCCAGACGGTGCACCAGCTCCAGTTCCTTGGCGTCCGGGCGCAGCTGGCGCAGCGCCTCGATCACGCCAAAGCTCAGGCCGCTGCCGCCATGCACGGCGATGCCGGCCGGCTTGTTCATCACGATCAGCGCCTTGTCTTCGTAGACAATGGCGGCTTCCAGGCGCTGCAGCAGGCCCTGGGCAACCGGCGCCGGCTCGTCACGCTCTGGCAGACGGACGGGCGGCACCCGCACGATGTCGCCCGCCTGGATCTTGTACTCCGGCTTGACGCGCCCCTTGTTGACCCGCACTTCACCCTTGCGCAGGATGCGGTAGACCAGGGTCTTGGGCACGCCCTTGAGGGCCGTGATGAGGAAATTGTCGATGCGTTGGCCGGCAAGTTCCGGCGCGACTTCGATCAGCTGAACGCCGGAAGTCGGAGGGGTATTGGTCGTCATGGCGGGATCATAACAATTTTTTATGGAATTGAAGCACTTAATCATTGCTGCTATAGTCGCGAACGCCGCCAAAAGCGGCAGGCCAGCGGCACCAGGCTCCTAGCCGGCCCTGACCAACGCAATTCTCCAGGACGCGAGGCCGTCCTACGGGGTTTTCGCCAGTTTACCGAATTGTCTGGAATCGCCACCAGCGCTGTGTAGAGAAGACCGAAAAAAACGACAAGTGCGGTGTTTCACCTGCTTACCCGATTCTTTTCGCCGTACCTCTGCCCGCCCCGTCGCTTCCACGCAACGCACGGCGAATGCTTCGGAAATACCTGCCTTGGACATGAATGGCGCCAGTGCAGTGTCTGCACTGGCGAAAAATGCAACCCGTTGCGGATTCAGCGCGCGGCAGCACCCGAATTATCAGGGATACGTGCAGGGTGGAGATGCACAGCCCTCGGACCGTGTAGCACCGCGTCCGGCCACCGGCCCAGTACAATGGCCGGCGAGCGGATAAGGTCCTGAACAGATGCCCCCGGGCGTCCACGGCTGACGGTTGATTCCTCCTCCTGACTGAGTGCACCAGGCCCGCTTGGTTGATTCGGATTCCAATTCGAAGCCACCGGGGCCTTGTTGGCACCGCAGCAAACAGGACGCGTCGTCGCGACAACGGCAGGCTGGGCAACCGGCTGGTGCCGAACGTTGCTCGACACGGGGGTGGCCCGGCCACCCTTTGCGCACCTTGGCACCGACCATGAGACGTCGTGTGTGCCGAACGCCGTTTCCGGCAGCCCGGAAACCGACGGTACAACATGAAAAGAATGCTGATTAACGCGACTCAACCCGAAGAGTTGCGTGTAGCACTGGTGGACGGCCAACGCCTCTACGACCTGGACATCGAGTCCGGCGCGCGTGAGCAGAAAAAGGCCAACATCTACAAAGGCAAGATCACTCGCATCGAACCCAGCCTCGAAGCCGCTTTCGTCGACTTCGGCTCCGAACGTCACGGCTTCCTGCCGCTGAAAGAAATCTCCCGCGAATACTTCAAGAAGGCCCCTGAAGGCCGCGTCAACATCAAGGAAGTGCTCAGCGAAGGCCAGGAAGTCATTGTCCAGGTCGAGAAGGAAGAGCGTGGCAACAAAGGCGCCGCCCTCACCACCTTCATCAGCCTGGCCGGCCGCTACCTGGTGCTGATGCCCAACAACCCGCGTGCCGGTGGCATTTCCCGCCGCATCGAAGGCGAAGAGCGCAACGAACTGCGCGAAGCCCTGAACGGCCTGACCGTTCCTGGCGACATGGGCCTGATCGTGCGCACAGCTGGCCTTGGCCGCAGCAGCGAAGAAATGCAGTGGGACCTGGACTACCTGCTGCAACTGTGGACCGCCATCAAGGAAGCGTCCCTGGACCGTGCTGCGCCGTTCCTGATCTATCAGGAAAGCAATGTCATCATCCGCGCCATCCGCGACTACCTGCGCCAGGACATCGGCGAAGTGCTGATCGACAGCATCGATGCCCAGGAAGAAGCCCTGACCTTCATCCGCCAGGTGATGCCGCAGTACGCCAGCAAGGTGAAGCTGTATGAAGACAGCGTGCCGCTGTTCAACCGCTTCCAGATCGAAAGCCAGATCGAAACCGCCTTCCAGCGCGTGGTCGACCTGCCGTCCGGCGGCTCGATCGTAATCGACCCGACCGAAGCCCTGGTGTCCATCGACATCAACTCGGCGCGCGCCACCAAAGGCAGCGACATCGAAGAAACCGCCCTGCAGACCAACCTGGAAGCGGCCGAGGAAATCGCCCGCCAGCTGCGCCTGCGTGACATCGGCGGCCTGATCGTCATCGACTTCATCGACATGACCCCGGCGAAAAACCAGCGCGCCGTTGAAGAGCGCGTTCGCGAATGCCTGGAAGCCGACCGCGCCCGCGTGCAGGTTGGCCGCATTTCGCGCTTTGGCCTGCTGGAAATGTCCCGTCAGCGCCTGCGTCCGTCGCTGGGCGAAAGCAGCGGCATCGTCTGCCCACGCTGCTCCGGCACCGGCATCATCCGTGACGTCGAGTCGCTGTCGCTGGCCATCCTGCGCCTGATCGAAGAAGAAGCGCTGAAGGACCGCACCGCCGAAGTCCGTGCGCAAGTGCCGATCCCGGTGGCCGCGTTCCTGCTGAACGAGAAACGCAACTCGATCACCAAGATCGAACTGCGCACCCGCGCACGCATCATCATCCTGCCGAACGACCACCTGGAAACCCCGCACTTCGAAGTCCAGCGCCTGCGTGACGACAACCCTGAAGTGCTGAACAACCAGTCCAGCTACGAAATCGCCGCCACCGAGGCCGAAGAGCCGACGCAGCCGACCGCCACCCGCACCCTGGTTCGCCAGGAAGCCGCAGTCAAGACTGCCCCGGCCCGCGCCAATGCGCCGGTACCGGCCAGCGACGAAGAGCCACAAGCTGTTGCGCCAGCGGCGCCTGCCCCGAGCGCCCCGGAGCCGAGCCTGTTCAAGGGCCTGGTGAAGTCACTGGTCAGCCTGTTCGCCGGCAAGGAAGAGCCTGCCCCTGCGCCGGTTGCCCCCGCCGCCGAGAAGCCGGCCGCCGACCGCCCACGCAACGAAGAACGCCGCAACGGCCGCCAGCAGAGCCGCAACCGCAACGGCCGCCGCGACGAAGAACGCAAACCGCGCGAAGAGCGCGCCGAGCGTGCGCCACGTGAAGAGCGCCAGCCACGTGAAGAACGTGCACCGCGCGAAGAGCGTGCGCCACGTGAAGAACGCGCACCTCGCGAAGAGCGTGCTCCGCGTGAAGAACGTGCACCACGCCAGCCACGCGAAGACCGCCGCAGCAACCGTGGCGAAGAGCGCGTACGTGAACTGCGAGAGCCGCTGGACGCCACCCCGCCAGCTGACCGCGAAGAGCGCCAGCCGCGTGAAGAGCGTGTAGCCCGCGAAGAGCGCGCACCTCGTGAAGAGCGTGCGCCACGCGAAGAACGCGCCCCTCGCGAAGAACGCGCGCCTCGTGAAGAGCGTGCTCCGCGTGAAGAACGCGCACCTCGCGAAGAGCGTGCCCCACGCGAAGAGCGCGCACCTCGCGAGGAGCGTGCTCCACGTGAAGAACGCGCACCTCGTGAAGAGCGTGCCCCACGCGAAGAACGCGCCCCGCGCCCACCACGCGAAGAGCGTCAGCCACGCGTAGCCGAAGAAGCGGCCGAGCAGGCTGCGGAACTGGCCGAAGAGCAACTGCCAAACGAAGAACTGCTGCAAGACGAGCAGGAAGGCGCCGATGGCGAGCGTCCACGCCGCCGCTCCCGTGGCCAGCGTCGTCGCAGCAACCGTCGTGAGCGCCAGCGCAACGCCAATGGCGAGCTGATCGAGGGCAGCGAAGAAGAAGGTAGCGAAGAGCAACCACAACAGCACCAGGCCACCGAGCTGGGTGCCGAACTGGCTGCCGGCCTGGCCGTGACTGCCGCTGTCGCCAGCAGCAACATCAGCGCCGACGCCGAAGCCCAGGCCAACCAGCAGGCCGAGCGCGCAACCGCTGAAGTCGCTGCAACAGCAGAAACCGACACCAGCGAAGCCGCCCAGCCGGTTGAACAGGCTGAAAAGGTCGAGCAGGTCGAAGCTGTCGCCAAGGCTGAGGAAGTGGCCGTGGCGCCAGTGGTCGAGCTGCCTGTCAGCGAACCAGTGGTCGTGGCCGAAGTCACTGCTGCGCCAGTGGTTGAGGTCGCTCCACAGCCGGTCATCGAAGCAGCACCTGCCGCTGAGCCGGTAGTGGTTGCCGAAGCGCCAGCGCCGGTGGTCGAAGCCGGTGAAATCGAGCAGGCTCCGGCCGTGGTCGAAGCCGCTCCGGTTGTCGAGCAGCCTGCACCGGCTGTTGAAGCCCAGCCAGAAGTGGTGGCCGAGCCTGCACCTGTGGCAGTCGAGCCGGCGCCGGTCGAAGCCCCGGTAGCGGTAGAACCTGCCACTGTCATGCTGGCCAACGGCCGTGCGCCGAACGACCCGCGTGAAGTGCGCCGCCGCAAGCGTGAGGCCGAGGCTGCTGCCAAAGCTGCGCAGGAAGCTGCTGCTGCCACCGAGGAACCAGCCCTGGAAGCCGCCGATGAGCACAAGCCTCATCACGGTTGATAGCCAAGGCTGAATGAAAAAGCCCCGCCAGTGCGAACTGGCGGGGCTTTTTCTTGGGTGGGTGCCTGGCCTGCACCGGCCTCTTCGCGGCTAAAGCCGCTCCCACAGGGGGATTCACTACCTTCAGGCCTGATGCAATCCCTGTGGGAGCGGGCAAGCCCGCGAACACCGGCAAAGCCGGTGCCATCCACTGCGCTGCCTGTTTCGCGGGCACGCCCGCTCCCACAGAAACTATGCTGGCTTCAGGTTAACGCCATGCCTGTGGGAGCGGCTTTAGCCGCGAAGAGGCCGGTGCAGCCAATGAATCAGTAAAGGTTAGGCTCCATCTCCAGCGCAACCCCGAACCGCTCCAGGATATCGGCCTGAATGCGCTGGGCCAGCGCATGCATCTGTGCCCCGCTCGCCTGGCCATGGTTGACCAGCACCAGCGACTGCAAGCGATGCACGCCAGCGTCCCCCTCGCGGTAACCCTTCCAGCCCGCCTGCTCGATCAACCAGCCCGCTGCCAGCTTCACCTGGCCATCGGCCTGGGGATAAGCCACCACGCCCGGGTGCTGCGCACGAATACGCTCGACCTGCCCAGCCGACACCACCGGGTTCTTGAAGAAGCTGCCGGCATTGCCGAGCTGCGCCGGGTCTGGCAGCTTTTCGCGGCGAATGCTGCAAATGGCATCACTGATTGCCTGCGCAGTCGGTTCGGTCACGCCCTGCTCTGCCAGGCGCTGGCGCACCGGGCCGTAATCGAGATGGGCCTGCAGGGTGCGGCTCAAGGCAAAACGCACGCGCAGGATCAACCAACGCCCCGGGTTACGCTTGAACAGGCTGTCGCGGTAGCCGAAGGCACACTCTGCCAAGCCGAAGTCACGCAGCTCGCCGGTTTCGCGATCCAGGGCCGTCAGGCCGGCAAACACGTCCTTGATCTCTACCCCGTAAGCGCCCACGTTCTGCATCGGCGCAGCGCCCACGGTGCCAGGGATCAGGCTGAGGTTTTCCAGGCCGCAACAGCCCTGCGCCAGCGTCCACTGCACAAACGGGTGCCACGGCTCACCTGCCTCGGCCTCGATCACCACGCGCTCGCCATCGTCGCTGAGCACGCGGCGACCCTGGCTGGCCATGTGCAGCACCAATGCATCGATGTCACGGGTCAGCAGCAAGTTGCTGCCGCCACCGATCACCAGCACTGGCAAGCCCTGCTGATGGGCATGGCTCAGCGCCTGGCGCACCTGCTGGTCATCCCGCGCCTGGCTGAAATAGCGCGCCTTCACGTCGATGCCGAAGGTGTTGTACGGCTTGAGCGATACCTGCTCCTGCCACTGTACCGTCATAGCCGCCCCTTGATTTCCAGCACCAGCGCCTGGCACGCCGCCTCGACCAGGTCGAGCACCTGCTCGAAGCCGTCGGCGCCGCCGTAGTACGGGTCCGGTACTTCATCCAGTGCGCAACTATAGCGGCGCAGGAACAAGTCGAGTTCGCCTGCCGCCGCGCGCGGGCGCAGGGCGCTCAGGTCACGCAGGTTGCTTTCGTCCATGGCCAGGATCAGGTCGTACTCGGCAAAGTGCGCCGCCTTGACCTGCTGGGCACGCTGCTGTGACAGGTCGTAACCACGCGCCAGCGCAGCCTTGCAGGTGCGTCTGTCGGGCGCCTTGCCGACATGCCAGTCGCCGGTGCCGGCAGACGCCACCTGCACCTGGCCAGCCAGCCCCGCAGCCTGCAATTGATGGCGCAACACGCCTTCGGCGGTGGGCGAGCGGCAGATATTGCCCAGGCACACGAACAGGACGCGCATCAGGCCTCCAGCAAGCGCCTTACGCGCTCCAGGTCTTCAGGGGTATCCACGCCCACGGCAGGCGCCTCGATGGCGTCCTCGACGTGAATGCGCACGCCGTGCCACAGGGCTCGCAACTGCTCCAGCGCTTCGGTCTGCTCAAGCCAGCATGGGCCCCAGCCAACGAAGTCCTGCAAAAAGCCGACGCGGTAGGCGTACATGCCGATGTGGCGGCGATACGGCACGCCTTGCGGCAGCACGTTGCGGTCCTTGGCAAAGGCATCACGGGCCCAGGGCAGCGGCGCACGGCTGAAGGTCAGGGCCAGGCCGTGCTTGTCACTGACTACCTTGACCGCATTAGGGTTGAACACGGTTTCCGGCTCATGGATCGGCTCGGCCAGGGTGGCGATGCCAGCCTCCGGGTGCGCAGCCAGGTTGGCCGCCACCTGGTCGATGATGACCGGCGGAATCAGCGGCTCGTCGCCCTGCACGTTGACCACGATGGCATCAGCCGGCAGGCCCAGATGCGCGGCCACTTCGGCCAGGCGGTCGGTGCCCGACTCATGGTCGGCACGGGTCATCAGCACTTCGGCGCCGAAGGCCTGGCAGGCTTCAAGGATAGTGACGTCGTCGGTGGCGATGACCACGCGGCTGGCAGCGCTTTTACGCGCCTGCTCCCACACATGCTGCACCATCGGCTTGCCGGCAATCGCCAGCAGCGGCTTGCCCGGCAGGCGCGTGGAGCGCAGCCGGGCAGGAATCACCACGGTGAAGTCCAGGCTCATTTGTCCAGGCGCTCGTCGTCGGTCAGGGTACGCGCCTCGCTTTCCAGCATGACCGGGATACCGTCGCGGATCGGGTAGGCCAGGCCGGCGCCCTTGCTGATCAGCTCGGTCTTGTCGGCGCTGAGCTTGAGCGGGCCCTTGGTGATCGGGCAGGCCAGGATATCGAGCAGTTTGGTGTCCATTGAAGGCTTCCTTTAGGCCAGGTGGCCGGAAATTGAAAAAGGCCTAGCGCTTGAAGTGCACGGGCAAAAGGCGCAGCAACTGGCCGTCGAACCAATTGACGAAAGCGGCTGACGGCACAGCGTCCACTGCCAGGTACCACCAATCGTCGGCGGCAAAAGCACGACATTTTACCGCGTCTTTTTCAGTCATGATCAGTGGCTGGCTTGGCTTGAATGTCAGACGCTCGCGGGTGTACTGCGCATGGTCGGCGAAGGGGTGTAGCGTGGGAGATAAATTCAAGGCTACCAAGGTCTTGAAAAAGCGCCTGGGATTGCCGATACCCGCTACTGCATGGACATGTTCATTCTTTGAAAAACCGTCCAGCTCACGCTGTTCGCCGCTTCTCAGATTGATGAAAGCCGTAGGTTCGAGATGAAAAGCGAAACCTGCACTGTTATCAATACCTGCACCATTGCGCAACACGGCATCAACGTCTTGCAGGCGCTCTACCGGCTCTCGCAGCGGCCCTGCTGGCAGACAACGCCGATTTCCCAAATCGCGCGCGGCATCAATCAATACCAACTCCAGATCACGTGCCAGGCGATAGTGCTGCATGCCATCGTCGCACAGAATCAGGTCGAGGGATTCGCTGGCCAGCAATGCCTTGACTGCACGCGAGCGGTCTGGGTCGATCATTAGTGGCACGCCTGTGCGCTGAACGATCAACAGTGGCTCATCACCCGCGTGATCTGCACTTTGTTCAGCGGTTACGCGCCAGGGAAACTGTGGCGGCCTGGCGCCATAACCACGACTGACCACGCCGACCTTCAAACCCTGCTTGCGACAATAGTCGATCAGCCAGAGAATCATCGGCGTTTTACCAGTCCCACCCACAGTGATGTTACCCACGACAATAACCGGTACTGGCGCGCGATAGCTGGGGCTTTGGCCACTGAGAAACCGTGCCCTCTTGCGCATCACTACCCGGCGGTAGAGCGCTTCCAGCGGGCGCAGCAGTGTCAGTGCCGGATGGCCGTGGTACCAGGCAGCAAGCAAACGGTCGGTGAAAGCCATCAAGGCGTACCCTGGGCCGCCTCGACAGTGGTCATGCGCAACTGGCTGAAACCGAGCTTGCCGGCAGCATCCATTGCAGTGACCACAGCCTGGTGCGGGGTCTTGCCATCGGCGCTGATGGCCAGCGGCAATTTGTTGTCGCCGCCCGATTCACGCTCGATGGCTTCGCTCAAGGTGGCCAGGTCGCTCTTGGGCAGCAGGTGATTGTTCACCGAATACACGCCCTCGGCGCTGATGGTGATTTCCACCAGCTTGCCCTCGTCGGCCGGCGCCTGTTCGGCACTGGCAGCCTCAGGCAACTCGACGCGCAGCTGGGTCTCGCGGGTAAAGGTGGTGGTAACCACGAAGAACAGCAGCAGGACGAACACCACGTCGATCAACGACGCCAGGTTGATGTCGACGTTCTCCCGCTGGCGATTGCGCCGGAACTTCACGCCTTGCCTCCGGCCACTTCCACTTCACGGTCGCCCTGGATCACTTCCACCAGCTTGATCGCTTCCTGCTCCATGCCCACCACCAGCTCATCGATGCGGCGCAGCAGGAAACGGTGGAAGAACACCGCCGGGATACCGACCATCAGGCCGGCTGCGGTGGTAACCAGGGCCTTGGAGATACCACCGGCCAGCACCGACGCATTGGCGGTCATTTGCGAGCCCATGAAGGCGCTGAAGATGTCGATCATGCCCAGCACGGTGCCCAGCAAGCCCAGCAGCGGGGCCATGGCGGCGATGGTGCCGAGGGTGCTGATGTAGCGCTCCAGTTCGTGGATGACGCGCGAAGCGGCTTCCTCGATGCACTCTTTCATGATTTCGCGACCGTGACGCGAGTTGGCCAGGCCTGCGGCAAGGATTTCACCCAACGGCGAATCGGCGCGCAGGGCCTTGAGCTTGTCACTGGTCAGCTGTTTGTCCTTGATCCACATCCACACCTGGCCCAGCAGGTGCGGCGGGGTGACGCGACTGGCGCGCAGGGTCCACAGGCGTTCGACGACGATAGCCATGGCAGCGATGGAACTCAGAATGATCGGCAGCATCATCCAACCACCGGACTTGACCAATTCCCACACAGTAAACGCCCCTTCGGAAAAAGGCCGCCACTCTACCATAGGCGCGCCAAGGGCTCATCTGCCGGAGGTCAGGGAATTGGCCTGCAACCTGCGCCGGCCCTTTCGCGGGCTCGCCCGCTCCCACAGGTATTGCACTGAACCTGAGGCCGGTGCAGTACCTGTGGGAGCGGGCGAGCCCGCGAATGGGCCAGATCAGCCACCCACAGCATCACGCCAGAATCGCCGCTGCCCGCGCATCCCCTCAACCTCTCCCCCCGCTCCCAGCATCAACCGCAATGCACCCTCCACAGCCGTATCATGCATCCTCACCCCATGCCGCCGATAACGCTCGACCACCTGTGCATGTGGGTGCCCAAAGCTGTTATTGCGCCCCCGCGACACCAGCACCCCGCGCGGCGCCGTGGCGCGAATGAACGCCTCGCTGGACG
This sequence comes from Pseudomonas sp. NPDC090592, assembly GCF_044769185.1. Taxonomy (NCBI): domain Bacteria; kingdom Pseudomonadati; phylum Pseudomonadota; class Gammaproteobacteria; order Pseudomonadales; family Pseudomonadaceae; genus Pseudomonas; species Pseudomonas sp. NPDC090592. The sequence continues at coordinate 54,346 of NZ_JBIVXJ010000024.1, read as the reverse complement.
AACTACGGCTGCCATGATGCGGTGACTGCAGCCAGTCAATGCGCGGAGAATCGGTAGCCGCCAGCCAGGCCCGTTCGGCTCCGGCTTCGATATCGCCCGCCAGCAACAACCGCTCGCCCTGCGCCTCGACCTGCAACACACAGGAGCGGTCATTGCTGCTCTGCCCGGCTGCCCACTGCCACAGCGAAAAACGCACGCCATCCCATTCCCATTGCTCGCCACTGGCACAGGGCTGCAACTGAACGTCACTCAACTCTTCCCCACCAATCATCCGTCTGACCGGCAAACCACGCTGAATGGCCCCGGCCCCACCTGCATGGTCGGCATGGGCATGGCTGACCAGCATCACGTCCAGGCTACTCACACCCAACTTGCGCAAGGTCGGCAGCACTATCCGCTCACCCAGGTCGCTTTCGCCCCTGGCCGGCCCGGCGTCATACAGCAGGTTGTGCTGCCGGGTACGCAACAGCACCGCCAACCCCTGGCCAACATCCAGTTGCAAGACCTCGACCTGCCCGAACGGCACCGGTTCGCGGGGGACCCAAAGGGCTAGCAACATCACCCCACCCAACCCTCGCAGCGGTACACCACGGGGCAGCAGCACCAGCAATGCGCCCAGGCAGACCAGCAACCATGCCCATAATGGCAGGGCTGCCGGCACCCACGCCGGCCGTTGCTGAGCCACCAGCGCCAAGCCCCGGAACAGCAAGTCCAGCAGGCCACCTGCCAGCCACAACAACAGCTCCCCAGCCCCGCCCAGCGGCAACAGCAAGGTACCCAGCAACGCCAACGGCAACACCGCCAGGCTGATCCACGGCACGGCTACCAGATTAGCCAGCGGCGCAGTCAGGCTCACCGGCAACCCCACGGCCAGCAGCACCGGCAGCAAACCGACGGCAATCACCCATTGCGCCCGCGTCCAGGCTTGCCAGGGCCGCCAGCCACCCAGGCGGGCACTGAAACAATAGATAAGCGTGGCCACCGCGCCAAACGATAGCCAGAATCCGGGTAGCAGTGCCGCCAGCGGTTCGACCAGCAACACGGCAACCAGCGCCAGCAGCAACGGTAGAAAAGCCCCAAGGTGGCGAAAGCGCAGACGCCACAGCAGCACCACCGCCAGCATAAGGCAGACACGTTGCACCGGCACACCCGCACCGGCCAGCCAGCCGTAGGCCAACGCCGCCGTCATGGCCAGGCCACACGCCCAAGGCAGCCACGGCAGGCGGGCGGGCCACAGCCCCCAACGCGCCAGCCCGGCTATCAGGCCATACAGCAAACCTGCCACCAGGCCTATGTGCTGGCCTGAAATCACCAGCAGATGCACCGTGCCGGTGGCCTGCAACGTCTGCCAGTCTTCCCGAGCCAGGCCCGCCCCGTCACCAAGCACCAACGCGACCAGTGCGGCCTCCCGGCCATGGGACTCTACAGCCAGCAAGCGCTGACGCAGGCTGTCACGCCAGCCACCAACAACCGGCACCAGCATTTGCCCGGCCTTGACCGAACCTGTGGCGCCCACCCGCCGCGCCAGCAACTGCGCCTCCCGATCCGGCCCATGCGGGTTCAGCAGCCCGGCCGGGCGCTGCAAGGTCACCGCCAGCCGCCATTTTTCACCCGCCCGCAGCGGCGGCCCGTCGAACCAGCTCAGTTGCAGGCGTTGTGGCAGCTCGGCGCGCCGCGAGTGCGCGGCCTCCAATTCGAAGCGCACACCCTGTGCAGTCCGGGCCGGCAAGCCGACCACCCGCCCCTCCAGCCACAAGGTCCGGCCATCAAGTGCGGGAGCAAGGCGATCATCCAGCGCACCTTGCGCAGACCAGCACGCCCAGCACAAACCCAGCAGAAAAATACCCAGTGGCCACACCCGGCTAAACAGGCTAGCGACGGCGCAGCCAGCCAGCAGCACCAGCCACCCGACCGATGGCAATACGGGGAGAAAACCCAGGCACAACAGCCCGAGTGCGAGCGCAAACATCCCTGTGCGCATGAGGTAGAGCTCCAGAAGGCAAGTCACCCCCTGAGGCATAGCCCAATTGCCGGCAGTGCTTGCTCAACAATTGTCACAAACTCTAAACGAGGCTGAACCGGAATAAGGGCATACTGCCCGGATCAACGCTCCGGGAGCCTACATGCCGCGCCGACTTTTCAAACGCTACATGCCGGATCCGACCAGCATTCGCGAACACAAGTCCTTACGCTTTTTCGGCAAGCTGCTGCACGACCCGAACCTGTGGCACCTGAACCGTCACTCGGTGGCGCGGGCCATGGGCGTGGGCCTGTTCGCGGCGCTGATCCCGATGCCGGCACAAATGCTACTGGCTGCCGCGCTGGCCATTCCGGTGCGCGGCAACCTGCCAATCGCCGTCAGCCTGGTGTGGCTGACCAACCCGCTGACCATGCCGCCGGTGTTCTTCGTCACCTACATGACCGGGGCCTGGCTGATGCAGGTGCCGCCGCGCACCCTGCCCGACGAACTGACCTTCCAGTGGATCACCGACCAGCTGTCGACGCTGTGGCAGCCCTTCCTGCTCGGCTCGGTGGTGTGCGGCGTGGTGCTGGGAATCGCGGGCTACTTTGCCACCATGCTCTACTGGCGCTGGTGGGTGGGCCGGCAGTGGCGTCGCCGCCAATGCCGGTGCAAGGCCTCAGGCGCGCATGCCGCGGCCGCTGACCAGCAGGCGAACGCACAGCGTGTAGAGCACGGCAGTGGCCACCAGCATGAAGGTGATCGCCGTACCAATGCTGATATCCGACACCCCTAGGATGCCGTAGCGGAACGAGTTGACCATGTGCAGCACCGGGTTGGCCAGCGACACGGTCTGCCAGAACGGCGGCAGCAGGTTGATCGAGTAGAACACCCCGCCCAGGTAGGTCAGCGGCGTCAGCACGAAGGTGGGAATGATCGAAATATCGTCGAAGTTGCGCGCAAACACCGCGTTGACGAAGCCCAGCAGCGAGAAAATGGTGGCAGTCAGCAGCACCACGACCACCGTCACACCCAGGTGATGCACCTGCAGGTCGGTGAAGAACATCGACAGGATGGTCACGATCACCCCTACCGCCAACCCGCGCAACACACCGCCCAGCACATAGCCGACCAGAATGGTGTGCGGCGATACCGGCGACACCATCAGCTCTTCGATCGAACGCTGGAACTTGCTGCCGAAGAAGCTCGACACCACGTTGCCGTAGGAGTTGGTGATCACCGACATCATGATCAGCCCCGGCACGATGTACTGCATGTAGGTGAAGCCGCCCATGTCGCCGATCTGCCGGCCGATCAGGTTACCGAAGATGACGAAGTACAGGACCATGGTAATCGCCGGCGGCAGCAGGGTCTGCGGCCAGATGCGCAAGAAGCGCCGTACTTCGCGGTAGACGATGGTGTTCAGGGCGACCCAGTTGGTGCGCAGTTCCACACTCATACGGCCACCTTCGACAGGTTTTTTTCCACCAGGGACACGAACAGCTCCTCGAGACGGTTGGTCTTGTTGCGCAGGCTTTGCACCTCGATGTTCTGCAGCGCCAGCTGGCCGAACAACGCGGTGATGCCGATGTCCTTTTCCACTTGCACCTCAAGGGTGTGCGGGGTCAACAGCCGGCACGGGTAGCCTTGCAGTACCGGCGCACTGGCCAGGTCCTGCTTGAGGTCGAGCACGAAGGTTTCGACATGCAGTTTGCCCAGCAGCTGGCGCATGCTGGTGTTCTCGACAATGGTGCCGTGGTCGATGATGCCGATGTTACGGCACAACTGCTCAGCCTCTTCCAGATAGTGGGTGGTGAGGATGATGGTGATGCCTTTCTGGTTCAGCTCGGTGAGGAAGCTCCACATCGAACGGCGCAGCTCGATGTCCACACCTGCGGTGGGTTCGTCGAGGATCAGCAGGCGTGGCTCGTGGATCAGCGCACGGGCGATCATCAAACGGCGCTTCATGCCGCCCGACAATGACCGCGACTGCACATCACGCTTGTCCCACAGCCCCAGCTGGGTCAGGTACTGCTCGGCGCGCTCCTTGGCCAGCTTGGGCGGGATACCGTAGTAACCGGCCTGGGTCACGACGATGTCGAAGGTTTTCTCGAACTGGTTGAAGTTAAACTCCTGCGGCACCACGCCCAGGCAGCGCTTGAGCGCCGACGGCTCACGGTCCAGGTCGTGGCCGAATACGTTGACCGTGCCGCTGGTCTTGTTGACCAGGGTGGAGAGGATGCCGATGGTGGTGGACTTGCCGGCGCCGTTGGGGCCGAGCAAGGCGAAGAAGTCGCCTTCGGCAACGTCCAGATCGATCCCTTTGAGGGCCTGGAAGCCATTGCCGTAGGTTTTGGTCAGCTGTCGAATGGACAGGGCAGAACTCATAGCGGGTCACGTACCGAGTGAAAAGGTCAGGACACGCCAGGGCAGATCACTGGCGCAGTGAGTGCGGCCATGGTGCAAGGCCAGGCCGCACAAGTACAGTCACATCTATTGATAATGACTATCGAAGAAGGCTCAGGTGAGCGCGGTCATCACCGCAGCCTGGTAGGCCGGGCGCTGTTTCAGGCGCTCGTACCAGGCTTCCAGGTGATACATGGCCGGGCGCTCGATGGGCATTTCGAACCAGGCGTAGATGAAGCTCCCCAGTGGGATGTCGCCCATGCCGATCTGGTCACCGGAAAGGTACGGCTGATTGGCCAGGGTTTCGTCGGCAATGGCCAGCAACTGGGCGCACTGCTTGTGCGCGGCGTTGATCGCCACCCAGTCGCGCTGGTCTTCCGGGGTGCGCAGCAGGCCCCAGAACAGCGGGCGGAACGGTGCGGCGAACGACGAGGTGGTCCAGTCCATCCACTTGTCGGCCAGGGCGCGCTGGCGTGGGTCTTCCAGGTACCAACCCTGCTCTGCGCCGTACTCGGCGCACAGGTAGCGGACGATGGTGTTGGACTCCCACAGGGTGAGGTCGCCGTCCTCCAGCATGGGGACCAGGCCGTTGGGGTTGCGGGCGCGGTAGTGCGGCTCGTTGACCACGCCGAAGGCGCCGCCGGCGTCGATCGATTCGAAGTCCAGGCCCAGCTCGTGGGCGACCCACAGCGCTTTGCGCACATTGCTCGAATTCTTGCGGCCCCAGATCTTCAGCATGGCGATGTCCTTATGGATGCAGAGGGTGGACAGTCTACTCCAGAGTTTTGTTGCCTGTACTGGCCTCTTCGCGGGCGCGCCCGCTCCCACCGGTGTCTCACCAGCCTCGAAGCCTGTGATTTCCCTGTGGGAGCGGGCGTGCCCGCGAAGAGGCCCGCACAGGCTGAAAATATCCTGAAACTCCCACCGCCACACCCTGTCACTGTTCTGACCCTGCCGTTCACAGCGTTGCGTCTAAGCTATCCGGGACGGCTCAAGCCCTTGGTTCCAAGGAGGACCGATTATGTTGCTGTTGTGGTTGATAGTGCTGGTGATCGGCGCGGCGTACCTCACGCACCGGCGCCTGGCGCCCTTGCAGATTCTCGGCATCATGGCGGCCTACGTGCTGCTGATGGGCATTTTCAGCAGTGCCCCCGGCTGGCTGCTGGCCCTGATCTGGGTCGTATTGGCGCTGAAAATAGCCCTGGTGGCGCTACCGGAATGGCGCCGCAAGGTCTTCACCGGGCCGGTATTCAACTGGTTCCAGCGCACCCTGCCGCCCATGTCGCAGACCGAGCGCGAAGCCATCGAAGCCGGCACCGTCTGGTGGGATGGTGAGCTGTTCAGCGGCCGCCCCGACTGGCGCATCCTGCTCGACTACCCGGCGCCGAAACTCACTGAAGAGGAACAGGCCTTCATCGATGGCCCCACTGAAGAACTCTGCGCCATGGTCAGCGACTGGCAGATCGGCCAGGACCTCGACCTGCCGCCCGAAGCCTGGGCCTACATCAAGCAGAACGGCTTCTTCGCCCTGATCATTCCCAAGGAATACGGCGGCAAGGGCTTCTCTGCCTATGCCCACTCCCAGGTAGCGATGAAACTGGCCACCCGCAGCGGCGACCTGGCCTCCACGGTGATGGTGCCGAACTCCCTCGGCCCGGCAGAACTACTGCTGCATTACGGCACCGACGAACAACGTAATCACTACCTGCCACGCCTGGCGCGCGGCGAGGAAATCCCCTGCTTCGCCCTCACCGGCCCGCTGGCTGGCTCCGACGCAGGTGCCATGCCAGACACCGGCATCATTTGCAAAGGCCAATGGAATGGCGAAGAAGTCATCGGCCTGCGCCTGAACTGGGAAAAGCGCTACATCACCCTGGGCCCGGTCGCCACCCTGCTGGGCCTGGCCTTCAAGGCCTACGACCCGGACCACTTGCTTGGCGAGGAAGAAGAACTGGGCATCAGCCTGGCACTGATCCCCACAGACACCCCCGGTGTGGAAATCGGCAAGCGCCACCTGCCGCTGGGCGCTGCGTTCATGAACGGCCCCAACAGTGGCAAGGACGTATTCGTCCCACTGGACTTCCTGATAGGCGGCCAAGCCATGCTCGGCAAAGGCTGGATGATGCTGATGAACTGCCTGTCGGTGGGCCGCTCGATCTCCCTGCCCGCCGTAGGCACGGGGGCCGCCAAATACACCAGCCTGGTCACCGGCCAGTACGCCAGCATCCGCGAGCAATTCAACGTGCCGCTGGCAGCCTTCGAAGGCATCCAGGAATCGCTGGCACGCATCGGCGGCAATGCCTGGCTGATGGACAGCGCCCGCCTGCTGACCGCCAAAGCCGTGGACCTGGGCGAGAAACCTTCGGTGCTGTCGGCGATTCTCAAGTACCACCTCACCGAGCGCGGCCGCGAATGCATCCAGCACGCCATGGACGTGCACGGTGGCAAGGGCATCATCATGGGCCCGAACAATTACCTGGGGCGCAACTGGCAAGGGGCGCCGATCTTCATCACCGTCGAAGGTGCCAACATCCTCTCGCGCAACCTGATGATCTTCGGCCAGGGCGCCATCCGCTGCCACCCGTTCGTGCTCAAGGAAATGGCCCTGGCGGGCCGTGAGGACCGCGACCAGGCGCTGAAGGAATTCGACGACCTGCTGTTGAAGCACATCATGTTCGCTGCCGGCAACGCGGCAAGCACACTGGTGTTCAACCTCGGGCTGGGCCGACTGGAGAATGTGCCGGGTGATGCCTTGAGCCAGGGCTACTTCCGCGCCCTCAACCGCCAGGCATCAGCCTTTGCCCTGCTGGCCGACCTGTCGATGATGCTGCTGGGCGGCGCGCTCAAACGTCGCGAACGCCTGAGCGCGCGGCTGGGCGACGTGCTGAGCTACCTGTACCTGTCCAGCGCCGCGCTCAAGCGCTATCACGACCTGGGCTCACCGAAGCACATGCAGCCGCTGCTGTGCTGGGCCATGGAAGAAAGCCTGGGCCAGGCGGAAAGGGCGCTGGACCGCTTGCTCGACAACTTCCCCAACCGGTTTGTCGGTTGCGCACTGCGCGTGCTGGTATTCCCTTTCGGCCGCCGCCATACCGGGCCGAGCGATGAGCTGGACGCCGAAGTGGCGGCGCTGATTGGCCGCAGCAAAGGCGACCCGGCGTTGGAGGAGTTGCTTGCCGGTTGCTTCAGGCCACAAGCTGAGGGCGACCCGGTGGCGGCACTGCAACGGGCGTGTGATCTTCTGGACGAGGCTGCGCCACTGCACAAAGTGCTGCATCAGGCAATCAAGGAGGGCAAGGTACAGCCAGCAGCTGGGCAGTCGGCCATCGATGCGGCCGTCGAGAGCGGTTCACTGCAAGCTGGCGAAGGTCAACGGTTGCATGCGGCGGAGCAGGCACGCCGGGCCGTGATCGATGTGGATGCGTTCGACAAGGCGCAACTGCTGCCGGAACAGGGCAAGGTACGCTGAAACAGGGGCCGTTTTGCGGCCCCCTCCCTCCCGGCGTATACTCCGCGCCCGTTTCATCCACCTCGAGGACCATCCCCATGGCCACCCCCCACCTGCAATACCACCTGCAACTGCTGAACCACCTGCGCACCATCCTGGTGGCCCTGGGTGAAGCCGAGCAGGTACCGGAGGAAAGCCACGCCCTGTTCCTCGAACGCTTCGATGAGCTGCTGACCCTGCTCCCGCAAAACCCGCTGGAAAGCCAGTACCTGGGCCAGGACCTGATCTGCCAGGTGATACAGCGCTACCCACAGATCGCCCACCTGGTACCCCGCGACCTGCTGTGGTTCTTCGGCGGAGACTGCCTGCACTACATGCCCGATGATGAACTGGCCCTGTACCAGCAACTGGAAGAGCGCCGTTACGAGGCCGATCAAAACGATGAACCCTTCGACTGGCACGCTGAAAAGCAACTGTTGAACCTGACCGGCCCAACGTCCCGCCATTGATCTGCCACGCTCCCGGCCGTCCGCTGGCCGGGTGTTTGCAGAAATTTCCACACGAATGTTCCTCTCGGCCCTACATTTACTTCGCCCTCCCCTCCGTACGCTGACAGCGTTTCAAGAATGCCTCTGCACTTGAAGCGCTGTGTGCCTGGCACATAGCCAGCCAACCAAATCAACGTACGGATTGAATGATGAAAAAAATTCTAATGGTGCTCGCCCTGGGCCTGGCAAGCACCACGGCCTTCGCTGCCGATGAAACCGGCAGAATCCTCTTCAAAGGGCATATCAATGGCGGCAGCACCTGCCCTATCGAAGTGGTTGAACCGGGCATGGGTGGCCTGGGCTGGGTAGACCTTGGGGTGTATCCGGTCAAGTATTTCGCCTCAGGCACCTCCACTACCGATGTCGCGTTCGCTCTGCGAATCGAAGCGGACGCCACTTGCGTCATCACGCCGGGCACCAACGCTAAAGTGAAATTCGACTCCTTGAGCGGCGATGCAGGTCCGAACGGGGAATACTACGCCATTCGCAGCGCCGGTGCCGAAGGTTTGGCCCTGGAGATCAAAGACGAGGATTCCAACTCGATTGCGCCGCGAACAGTCTCGAAGGATTACCCAGTGGCGTCCACCGGCTCCACCGATATGAAATTCTTCGCCTCGCTGATCAAGACCGGCAACGTGACCGATGGCGCAGCCAGTGCAGATGTGAACTTCACCGTCACCCTGCCTTGATGCCCTTCCAGGTGCCTCTGCGCACCTGGATTCCTCGCCCACTCTGATTCGGTCACCTCTCATGCTTTCCGTCATCCGCACCTTGAAGCTGCTGGGCGGCTGCCTGCTGCTGGCCTGCCTGCAGAACAGTGCCCACGCCGCCCTTACCATCAGCAGCACGCGCATCATCTACGACAGTAGCCAACGCAGCGCCTCGGTGGTAGTTGCCAACCCAAGCCAACGCCCCTTTGCCGCCCAGGCCTGGGTCAATACCCAGGCCGATGACACCACCACGGCAGTACCGTTCATGACGGCTCCGGCCCTGTTCAGGCTGGCTGCCGGCAAGGACCAATCGGTTCAAATCAGCGGCCTGCCAAACGACCTGCCGCAGGACCGCGAATCGCTGTTTTTCTTCAACTTGCAGGAAATCCCCCAGGCCAACGACGGTGAACGCAACGCGCTGAACATTGCCTTGCGTACCCGCATCAAGCTGTTCTATCGCCCTAGCACTGTGCACGGCAACCCGGTACATCAGCTCAAGCAACTGCACCTCGCCAAGACCCTGCGCGATGGCCGCCCACACCTGACCCTGCATAACCCCACACCCTACCACTACACCTTCAGCCGCCTGGACCTGGTCAATGGAAAACAGCAAAAAGCCCTGCCGGGTGCTGACATGGTGCCGCCCATGTCCGAACTCAGCTATCCGCTGCCAGCCGGGCTGAAAGGCGCCGGACTGCAGGCCATCGTGAGCGTGATCAATGACTACGGCGGCACCAGCACACCGCTGACGCTACCGGTACACGACGCCCCCTGAGTTCACGCCCCCTCCTGAAGGAGCCACAATGTTCCTGCAACCCCCCGGGTGCAGGCGTATTCGCCTGCGCCACGTTTGTCCGATGGTGCTATGCCTGTCCACCGGCACGGTGCTAGCGACCCCCACTGCGCTGGCAGACGCCGAGTTCGAGGCAAGTTTCCTGTACCTCCCCCCCGGGCAGTCAAGGGGGAACGCCGCCCACGCCCTGCACACGCTGTCCGGGCAACAGGAACTGCCGCCTGGGCGCTATCCCGTGCAGCTACTGGTCAACCTGCGCCCCGCCGGCGTGCACGAGCTGGCGTTCGAGACGGCCCCCGACGGCGGGCAGCTGCGGGCGTGTCTGCCTTCCGCCCTGATGGCTGATCTGGGCCTGCGACTCGATGCCATCGAGGATCCCGCGGCACATCAAAGTGCCTGCCTGGACTTGCTCAATCTGGTACCGGGCGCACGTGTCGACTTCGATGCCAGCCAACTGCAGTTGGCCATTTCCATACCGCAGATTGCCCTGCAGCGAGACAAGGCTGGCCAAGTGGACCCGGCGCGCTGGGAAAGCGGCATACCGGCCGCATTCGTCAGTTACCAGGCCTCCATGCAGCAAAGCCACAGCCGCGGGCGCGGCAGCCAGAACAGCCAGGACCTGTACCTTAACAGCGGCATCAACCTGGGCGGCTGGCGTTTACGCAGCAATCAGGCCTGGCGCCGCGATGACGAGGGCCGGCAATCCTGGGACCGGTCATCTACCTACGCCCAGCACGACCTGCCTGGCACCTGGGGCAACATCACCCTGGGCGAAACATTCACCAGCAGTGACGTATTCCGCAGCGTGCCGGTGGTAGGCGTGCGCCTGGCGTCCGATTTCGACATGCTGCCCGATGCAATGCGCAGCTATGCCCCCACCCTGCGCGGCGTGGCGCAGACCCGCGCCAAACTGGAAGTGTGGCAGAACGGTTACCCCATCTACTCGACCTATGTCAGCCCAGGCCCCTACGCCATCGACGACTTGCACGTGGGCGCCACTGGCGAGCTGGAAGTGGTACTGACCGAGGCCGATGGCCAGGTGCGGCGCTTCATCCAACCCTATGCCAGTATCACCAATCTGCTCCGCCCCGGGGTATGGCGCTACAGTGCCACGCTCGGCCGCTACAACCCGGCAGTGGGCAGTGAGAACCCGCTGCTGTGGCAAGGCACCATGGCCTTGGGCATGGTGTGGAATGCCACCCTGTATGGCGGGCTGATGGCCAGCGAAGGCTATAGCGCCGGAGCCATCGGCATCGCCCGGGACCTGGGGGCAATCGGGGCGCTTTCCTTCGACATCACCCATGCCCGCAGCGATATTGCACCCGTGGAGGAGCGCACCCTGCAAGGTATGAGCTACAGCGCCAGGTACAGCAAAGCCTTCAACAGCGGCACACACTTGCGCTTTGCCGGGTACCGCTATTCGACCCAGAACTATCGCGACTTTGACGAGTGGATCAGCCAGCGCAGCAGCGACCGACTGTTCCTGGGCAGCCGGCGCAGCCGCGTGGAGGGTTCGATCAACCAGCGTGTTGGCGAGCGCAGCACGCTAAGCCTTACCTTGTCACAACAGGATTACTGGCAACGCAGCGATAGCCAACGCCAGTTCCAGCTAAACTTCAGTACTTCGCACAAGGGCGTCAGCTACAGCCTGTATGGGTCTCAATCGCTGACGCAAAACAGTACGGGCAGTGACCGCCAGTTCGGCCTGAGCGTGTCGGTTCCGCTGGAGTTTGGCCGCAGCAGCAGCTTGAGCTTCGACGTGCAATACGCAGCCAACGGCACCTCGCAGCGGGCAGCGTTGAACAGCCAGGTCGACCGCCTGAACTACAACGCCACCGTCGCCTCAACCGAACAGCGGCAACAAAGCGCAGGCCTGTCCGTGGCCTATCAAGCCCCTCAGGCAACGTACGGGGCGGGCCTGTCGGCGTCGGATGACTACCGCAGCCTGTCCCTTAACATGAGTGGTGCAACACTGCTGCACGCTGATGGTATGGCGTTTGGCCCCTATCTAGGCGAAACCATTGGCCTGGTGCATGTGCCCGATACCCCAGGCGTGGGGTTACAGAGCCACGGCGCCGTGCGCACCAACACCAAGGGCTATGCCCTGGTTCCCCACTTGCGCCCGTACCGGCTCAACCAGCTGGTACTAGACACCGACCAGCTGGACCCGGACGTAGAAATCGTCAACGGCACCGCCGATGCCGTACCACGGCGCGGCGCAGTCATCAAAAGCCAGTTCGAGGCCCGTCGTGCCAACCGTGTGGTACTCACCCTTACCAGCAAAGACCAGCAGCCCTTGCCCTTTGGCAGCCAGCTCCACGACGCCGACGGCAACGTGCTGGGCATGGTCGGCCCTGGTGGCCGCGTGATGGTGTCGATGGCCGGTGGCCTGCAGCCGCTCGAAGCTCGCTGGGGTGAGGCACCTGAAAGCCGCTGCCGGTTCTCGCTGGACCCGCAAACGATTCCTCTGCAACAGGGCTATCGCGTTCTATCGCTGCCATGTGAATAACTTGACCTGCGCCCTTCGTCATGAAACCCGCGCCCAGAACAGGCGCACACCACCAGGAAATGCGAATGAAACGCCTCATGCCTTGGGCACTGCCCATCGCGCTGCTGAGCACCTATCAGGCCCATGCCGCAGACCGCTGCACCTGGACCGCAGGCAGCCAACCAATGACCATCACCCGCACACTAAACGCCGTCATGCATGTACCCGCGAATGCCGCCCCAGGCTCCGCCATCGGCACACCCAACCAATGGGAATTCACCCGGTCAATGCCCTTTTCAGAGCTGCATTGTTACAACGATGGAGACGTGCTCTGGCGTTTCGATATGAACGCCAGGGATATCTTTCCCGACCCACTCCCCCCGTGGCAGGTGAACCGTCTGATGGCTACGTGCTGAAAACCAACATCGACGGCGTTGGCGCGCGCATCCGCCTTCAACAACCGTTCAACGGCTCACATCCCACCTACTTCATGCCTGACAGTGGCCCCCACGACCCCTTCATCCCGATGCGATCGACCATGCAGGCCAACAACCAGCTGGGGGGCTTCAGGCTGAACACAATCTGGAATCAGGTCACCTTGGTCAAAACGGGGGATATCGCCCCCGGCTTGCACCGGGTCGACACCGAACTGTTCACTGGGCATTTCGATGCCCAAGGCCTGGGCCTGGTATTGCGCTACCGATTGCAGGCCGACGTGCTGCAAACCCAATGCAGTCTCATCGGGGACCCGATTAGCGATACCCCAGTGGACCTACAGACGTGGGACAAATCGCATTTCGTCGGCATAGGCACCACAACTGCAACCGTGCCCTTTTCCATTACCCTCAGCAACTGCAAGACAGACCCGGGGGGGCTGACCAGGGCTAGCATCGAACTCGACCCCGCCAACGGTTCTGCGCCGGTACCTGGGCTGGACAGTGTGTTCACGCTCACCGCAGATTCCACTGCCGAAGGGGTCGGCATACAGGTGCTGAAAGATGACGGCACCCCCTTGGCGCTGCAACAGGAAGAGGACCTTCAAGCGATCCAGGATGGCGTCACCGTGCTGAACTTTGGCGCACGCTTCTACCAGACTGGCGATACCAGCGCGATACGTGCTGGCGAGGCAAACGGGGCCTTGAACTTCACCCTTCGCTACCGCTGAAACCGAGCAGGCAAAACGGCGCCCAAGGGCTTTAAAGCCCTTGGGCGCCGGTCTCATCCAGGTTCACGTTTCAGCATCAAGCCTCACTTTCAGTCGAGCTCAGAATGTTCTGCGGGTCATAGCCGTACAGGCACTCACCTTTTTCAGGGTCCGTCACCTTGGTCAGGCGGTTGAGCGCATCATATTCCAGGCTGCGGCCTGCATCGTCGCGTATCAAGTTGCCATTCCTGTCGTATTCAAGCTGGATTTCTTCAGGGTACGGGTCGCCAAAGTTATTGGTGATGCGTGAAAGCTGAGCAGGGTCCGCCAGGTTCTCGAAGTGGTAGGTCGCCAGATTCTGCCCCCCCTCGAAGGTTGTCTGCACCAGACGAATGTTATCGACCGGATCAAAGCGGAATACCTGCCTGGAAATCTGTTTGCCATAAGGGTCAACCGGGCACAGCTCGCCTACACAGGTATAAATGGTCAGCCTGCCGCGCGTATCATATTTGTACGTCTCGGTACGCAGCACCGTAGGGCCTTGTGCAAGCTTGCGTTCGATTATACGGTCAAACTCGTCATACTCTTGAGTCAGTACTTGATCGGGAGACTGGGTGAAGGTGAAGGTTCGGGAAATTTCCCGTTCCAGGTCATCATACTCCAAGCTGGTTTTAAGCGAATTGATCCCGGCACTCGAGGCCTCAGTGGTCTCGTAGCTCTTGGTCCGCCCCAGGTCGTCGTACACGAAGGTGCTCGATAGCTCCCCCAACGTGGTGACCTCAAGCCGCCCAATATCATCGTATTCATTGACCTGGGTCTGCTTCAGCACATCCCGGTATGACTCCAGGCGCCCACGGTAGCTATAGCCATACGCCATGTCGTATTCGCCCCGGGTTTCATCGCGTACTTCACCGGTACTGTAATACGTGCGCGTGAATGCTTGCCCACCGACTTCGTTACAGCTTTCCAGGCGCGCATTCTGCTTGTCGAATACATAATTGGCCTCGTTGCCGCCCAGCCGTCGCATTACAGGTTCATCTGTCAGGTAGGGGCGGTAAAGGTATTCGATTTCGCCTTCAGGGGTGATGACCTTGTTCGGTTTGGTCTCACCCGGTGCATATTCATACACCTGCCTACGGCCGCCGGTTATCGACCAGTCCATCAGGTCCAGGCCATTGAAGTGTTGCTCTCCCAGCAGTTCGAGATCGTTTACACGGATGGTGACTGGCAAGTCCTTGTCGCTGTGTGCAGCATAGGTTCTATAAACCACATCACCTTCACGCAACTCATGCGCCAGCAGGCGGTCGAAGCCATCATAGGTGAATGTTTCTTTCTGCTTTTCATCCTCGTTACCGAGCCCCGACATTTCTTTGTGCTTACGGCCGTACCCATCGTACTCGCTCAGCACCTCACTCTTGAGCAGCGTTTCTTGCTCGTCGGCCGGATCCTTTTTCACCCACCGCTTGACGTGCACAGGCAGATCAAAACGATTCAACTGGGTTTCAGTAACCCCGGTCTTGGCGCCGTTTTCCAGTTCGTTGCCCGCATCGTCCAACACCCTCTGCCGCCACTCACGCCTGACAGGGCCGGTTTCACCATCCCCCACAGGGTTCGTCTGGGCAAATTCAGCAACCCCATCAGGGCCGATGACACACAATTGCTCGCCCCAGCTGTCGTACCGGTACTGGCTTTTCAGGTGCAGGTCACGGTCCTTGAGCCAGTCGACTTCTGTCTCTTCCAGCGGCCGGCCCCATGCATCGAAACTGGCGGTGAAAATGGTTTTGGTTTCGCCCTTGGGCAGATCATTGTCCGGGTCTTCGCGCTCTTCCTTGACGGTACGAGAGGCACCATCGAAATAGGCCACTGTCATCACGCCCTTCGCATCGTACTGCGTCTGGGTGGCCTGAACGCTCTCATCGTTGCTCAGCAGGTATTCGTAGCGTCGCAGCGCCTCTTCCTCCTTGCCAGGGCTCACGATTTCCCGCTCGACCCGCTGCAGGGCGTCCCATACGGTCATGATCTCCGTGTTGGTATCATCGCGATTGAGAACCGTTTTACCGGTTGCCAGCGACAGTTGTACCTTTATTTCCTTGGTGGATGCGTCGTAGCCGGTCAGCAACTGCTCGTCCTGCAACACCTGCATGGTCCCGTTGACCAAGGGCCCCCGCGCCTTGGCAGTATCCCAAAAGAGGGTTTCATAGGTGTAAGTGTGCTCAAGCAAGGTGTCGAGCGTATCCGCCTCGCCCGGTTTACCCTTGTTCGGGTTCGGGTAGCGCGTTTGCTGGCTCTTGAGGCGGCCATGTTGCAGTGGCTTGGCTGGCACGACAGTTTCGTCCGCAGCTTGCTCGTATGCATGATTTGTAGCTTTGGTCACATCGCCGCTGGTATAGGTTTCCACCTCCACCTCCAGCCAGTGCGGCTGCTGTGTCTGCGACTGAGCACTGGTCAGCGTTGGCAGTTGCTGATAGGTGTAATGCGTGGTCCGCGCCAGCTTACTGCCAGGATGGTTGGCTGCCGGGGTCTGTATTTTTTCCTTCAGGAAGGCAACGAAGCCCTCCTCATGGCCAGGGAAACCTGGTTCTGTTGCGTCATACCACGTGTAGGCATCTTCAATGCCATTAGCCGCTTTGTGCGTCTTGAGGTTGCCGTAGTCGTCATAGGTGCTGGTTTCTGACAGTTTGAACACAGTCCCCGGGTTGTTTTTCAGCCACCAGCGCGTGTCAATGCTGTGGACCAACTGACAATAATTTGGCTGCTCCTTGAATAGACCAGGCTTCAGGTTGTATCCGGTCTTTACTTCCTTGATCTGGTTGCCGATGACCTCGGTTTCGCCAGCGTTCAACGCCTCGCCTACATAGGTCGTTTCCCCCGTGAGCAGGTGAAACTTGTTGAACTCGCGGAACGTGCTGCGCACGGGCTTGCCATCGGCCCAGAGTGTTTCGGTGGTGGCATAGTCATAGTCGACAACCTGGCGGAACAGGTTGTCCAGGCCATCGTTTATCCAGTCCAGTTCTATGTTGCCACCCAGAAAGTTGTGGCCATCGCTGGAGTAGGTATAACGCGTATCGATCGCAGGTTGGCAATGACCTGGGTGCTGTACATGACGGGTAACCCGCGGCAGCGGCTGCAGCCCTGAACCGATCGGGAACTCGTGGCCGCCATCACCGTAGGTGATTTCTTCAAAACCGCCAGCGGGGGTGTGAACGGTGTGGATGCAGTCGCAGTCGCGTTCGCGTTTATAGGTAAAGCGCCAACTGGCCAGGTTCTCGGTGGGCAGCTCAATGCGATCTACCTGGTTGTCTCTGCCCAATACCAGGGTGTAGGTAGCATTGCCTGTGTCTGTTGGCATCGTCAGCTGCACATTGCCCTGGCGAGCCACCTCCAGCAGGGTGACGCCACGCATGTCGGTGATCTTGGTCAACATCGGGAAGTTGCCGAAGGTGTCGTACTCCAGGTTCAGCCAATGGCCCTGGCGGCTGAAAATCAGGGTCGGTACTGCCCGGGTGTACTGGCCTGAGCCTTTTGGTTCAAGCACCTCTACCACGCCAGAACGGTGCACCACACGCCATTGGCTGTCAGAGTCCTCGTAAAGGTGGAACGTGTCGATTTTTTTTTCCGACATGGTCAACTGGTTGGTGGTGCCGACGCTGCCGTCGGCTTTGAAGGTTTCGCCATTGGCCAGGGAAATGATCCGGCGGCCCATGGCGGGATCGAACTCGGTGGTGCGCAGGTTCCAGCCTTTACCATAGCCACTGTCAAAAACGTTGAGCGGGCTATAGTGCAGCGCGACGTCAAACTCCGGCCCCAACTGATCGTTACCAGAAAGGCTGCGAAGGTTGGCAGAAAACGTATACAAACCGGTGCGTGAATCCACGCCGCCCGTCAAATGGCTCATGAAATTGAAGGCGTTGGAATGCACTGAGCGTTCATTGGACATTAGGGGTCTCCTTAATATAAACAGCCATCAGTAGTCGATAGTCACGCACGATATTTTTCCATCCACCGCGCCTTTGTTATACTCCCCGCCATCAAACATGATGCCTTTCGTTACAATATCCCCTGGCTTAGGCCCATTGAGATCTGAAATTTTTTGCCAACCAACCGTTATTGGATTTATATAAGTCCGAAACCTGAAGTACCAGTCACCGCCCTCCCTGCAATCATCCTCGGCGTGAAATGTTATCAATGCAGCAGAAGGTGCATTATCGAGCCGGTACCAATACATATCATCATTGGTGCAATTATTATTGTCACCACCATTGAATTTATACTGCCCACCCTTGATCTCGAACGAGCACGTATTTTGGTCAGGCTCGCCCCCCTTGCCGCCAGCAAAATATATCATTGGTGTGTTCGTAGTCCCAACAGGCTTACGGTCGAGCGCATAGAACAAAGCTGCCGCTGCTGAAAGCAAAGCCAAAAGGCCAACGATACGCCATACCGCAGTATTGGACGTCATGATCTTTCTCCACTCAAATAATTTAAACAGTCCGCTTGCCTGGCAGGCGGCCTGTAAACTTCACGCCGGTCTGAACAGGCTCTGTCCGATGTAGTTTCGATGACCAATGGTACTGGGGGACCCAAAAGAAAACTGCCGGTAATGTGCATTACCCTGATAGTCCCGCAGCAGCACCGCGATGGATCGTGAAAGGTGTTTACGCTCCTCTTCACCCGGTGTCCCGTACGAAAAGTCCATCACCCGATGATTGGTAATCACCAGGCTGCCTGCTTCAAAGTTAGTCCGGTCGACCTGGGTTTCCAGCTCTGTTCGCGCGCGCATCAAAGTTTTCAAATCATCATCAAAATCAATCTTGACATCCGACGAGTTCCACTTGCCGTTGTCCTTGGCATATCGATCCTGGAATATAGACCCAGTAAAGCTGAACATGATTTCGTTGCGGTGCTCGGACTCCCAACGAATCATGGACCGACTGATGTGCCCCCCCCCCTCCTGTGGATCCAGGAACTCAACGGTCTCAAAGTGGCTGCCTCTCAACTTGAATACCCAGTAGTCCAGCGTTTTCAACCAAAGATCAAATGCAGGGTCACCGGGATCGCTCGGATTGCCCGTCCCCCCCTCTACACGTTTTCGTTCCCATGTGTAGTGATCGTCCCCAAAGTCCGTGGTCGACTTCGGTATTACTTCAACCCGGGTTCCGGTCCCGCCACTGCCATCATCAGAAGACGCTATCCCCCCCGCATCGACAGAGAATGTGCTGTAGAATGAAGTAGCTACCCCTGCCCGCTCCGTACAATGAAGGTAGATATCCACCCGGGTAGTGCCTTCTTCATTTGCAATACCAGGCGCCTCGAGCAATTGCCCATAGGCCAGCTCAAACCGATTGGGCTGCCGACGGGTTGCCCATGTGTAGGGGGCAGCCGGTTCTATGCCGCCACTCGGGTTATGATCACTCAGCTCTACCAGAAGTTGCTTACTGATCAGCGAAGTCAAACTGATGCTGGCTTCCTCATCTTTGCTGATACGATAATGGATGCCACCCACAGCCTCGGTTTCGATCACTGCTTGCAGGCGTAATGACTGGAAGCCGTTATTGAACAGTACGCCCGTGGCACCTTGCCCACCCCCACCGGGTACGCTGATCTTGTAGCTCGTCAACTTGAGCCACGTGCCTTCTTCCACCAATTGCGCTTCGCCAAACTCCAGCAAGCTGTAACCTGCCGCCAGCACCACGCCGTTCTGCACCAACTCGCAGGTCACCACGCTGGTGCCCTGTTGGGCCCCCGAAGGTGCGGTGTAACGACCTTCGTCATCAAGCGTACCCGGCCCGATCAGTTGCCAACGCCTGCGTGCGCCTGGCAGTAGGTCTGGGTCTCGCTCTGTGAGCGGCACAACCTGGTCCGGCTCCAGCCCCGTTACACGTACCGGGTCGATGACCATCGATTGCAGACCATTGAGCATGACCAGTGCCGACGTACGCTGCTGGCCGCCTTTGACTTGCACCTGCTGGACACTTAGCTGACGCCGGTCGGCAGCCTTCTCGGCAGTAAACACATTGCGCTTGCCATGGGTCTGGGCAAGCTGACCGCGCTGGCCCCCGGACAGTGACCATTCGATTTCATCCGCCGGCATGGCCGCGCCCAGGGCCATGGGGGTGCGTGATGCAAACACAGCGACCCGCGGCGCGATCTGGACCTGTTCAAATTGCACGATCAGCTGAGTGGTCAGTTTATGAGTCTCCTCCCCCTCTTTCAGCTCAGCCGTGATCAGGATTGTCAAACTATGGTGGCCAATACCCTCAACCCCGATGGCCTGGTAAAGACCATTGGGGTCGATCTGGCCATCGCCGGCAGCTTCATGGCTCTGGCGGCTTCGGGCCTGCCAGCGGGTCGCAAGCACCTCCTCCCCCGCCTGGTTGCGTAGGGTAAATTTGACCGACTCACCGGCGCGGATCACTTTCGCCGGCGAGTCAATGGAATACAACGGTGGTACCGCGACAACATTGCCAAACACTGCAAGATCGAAGGGTGTGTGCCGTACCTGCTCAACGAATGTGTGCGACGTCGCGAACAATACCGATGCAAGCACATCCAGGTATTCATCACGCACATGGCCAAGCAGGGCTTTGTCTACGACGATGGTCGCCGAATAGCGCTCGCTGCCGTCATCGTTGCGGTCATCGGGAATCAGATAGGGAAATGAATGCTCAGGTAGGTCACCCGGGTCAGCATTAGCCCGCAGTTGAATGAACGTCAGCACCGCACCGTCACCGTAGTTGTCTGCCCCAAGGGTCTGGGCGCCTGGCGCAGCTTGCGTCAAGATCCGAAAGTGTGTAGGCGACAATGCCGAATAGCCCGAGAAATCAAGCATGCCCAGTTCAAACTGGCCACGATGCGCGGGTAACTGTTTGAATTGTTCTTGCATGGCCGTTGCAATCAGGCTGTTGACGTCCTGATCCTTTCCTGCCAGGTTGCAGCTGAAACCCGATGCATCGGCCAGGTCCAGCGTCACCCTGCCGCGCCGATCGACCGTGCCGGTCACCAGCCGCAGATCCACGTCCATCACCAGCGAATAGCCCATCGACTCATCGATGATGAAGCGCGTCAACAGGTTCTCTGCCAATGGCGATTGAAGGCTGTAGACCCCTGCCACGATAGGGAACGTCACCTGCGCTCTGGAATCGCTCAGCGATGCATGGGGAAACGAAAGCAGCGGCGCACCAAACTCGATCTTGCGCAACACGCTGCGGGTGCGGATAAAGTCTTCGTGGTAGACATCAGCATTGAACAGCGGCATGAAGCTCAACGTACCCAAACGCTGCCTGTACTGTTCAAGCAACAGGTCGTTCAGGCGCGAACGGCTGAACGCGGCGACGGCGCCCCAGCCGCGGGTGATGTTACGCCGGTCCATCCGCGCCAATACATGATCGATAGGGTTTACAGACATGACATTCTCCTGAAAGTAAGCGCAAGTGCTCATACCGAGCGCGCCATCGGTGCCAGCATCTGGCGACTCAAGCCGGTAAAGCGGTCAGCCTGCAAAGGCATGATCTGGTGCCCTTCAAAGACACCGAACTCGTCTGAGTCATAGCTGGCAAATACCAGGATGCCGGGGGTTTGCGGCCCACTCTGCGCGGGCTCATACAGGCCGGTGTCGGGGTTGATTTGCCCCGTGCCCACGCCTAGCCGCCATTTGGCGTTCACCACCCTGCCATTCAGGTAAGCAACGAAATGCAGGGTTCCATCGGCCTTTGCTGCATCGGCCAACGCCACCACCAGGCCAGGCTGTCGTTGGGTGACCAGTACATGTACGGGCTGTTTTGAGGCGGGCTCGTCAAGCGCAACCTCGAACGATTCCAGCCAATAGGTATCCTCCCTGTTCCCGTCGGCTTCCCTGGCCGTATACAAGCAGCGCCGCCCCTGGGCTTCCTCCACCTTCTCGCCGCTGAAATCCGGGTGATGGTTGACCATCGTCCACTTCAGCGGCCTGCCAACCAGGGATGCATCATCCAGTATCCCGGCGCTCAAAGTCCTTTGCGTGCCGGCTTGCATCACAGTGATGAACGGGTTGGCCGCAAGTGCCTGGCGCACCACCGTAACGATGGCAACGCTACGCTGCCCCGCCGCATTGGAGGCAATTACCAGCACTTGCCCCGAGCGCCTTTGCAAGGTGTGAGCAGGGGGGCCTGGTACTGAGCATCGACGAAACGGCCAGGGTTCGAGGGCCCCCCTGGGAGGCTTTCAAGCGTCCAGGTCAGCACCTCGTTATCCGGGTTATCTACGATAAATTCATGAAAGCTGCCCGCGAGCACCTTCACATCATCATCGCGGATGACAAACGCAGCGCCGCTCCCCAGCGCCCCGGGTACCATCAGCGCCCCGGGAAACGCTAGCTCGCCGGGTCTGGGTTGCAGTTTATGGGCAGCCCCGAGCGATAGCCCGGCAACCCACCGTTCCGGCGCCGCAGGGTCGAGCTTTTGCGCAAGCGCCAGCAGAATCGCGCGCTTCACTGCGTAGGCAGCAAAGTCCTCTGCCTGCCACCTGAGCTCTGCGTTCTCCTCACCTTCGGGAAGGCCACGCAAGGCATGGGCTTCCTTTGCTTTGGGCCAAGGTGAGAAAAACTGCCCCTCCAGCCAGCCCTGGTCGTCTTCCGGGCTGGCAAGCAAGTAGAAGCGATGGTGCAGGGACAGCGCGAATACCGCCGTGAATTCAAGCGGTACTTCTTCACCCTTGGGCAGGCAGCTGAATGCGATTGTGGCTTCGCGATTCAAGTGCTGGGTGGCAGTATCCAACTCGAAAGTTGCTGCCAGCCCACCGACCGCATCCACGCGGAAGGCGCCTGCATCAAAGATGTAATCGCCAGACTCATACCGCGTCGGCGGTACGGGCAATGTACCCGCCTCGGCAACCACCTCAACAAGCCGCCCATCTTCAGAGCGATGGCTGAAACGCCCCCCCTCCAACAACTGAGTGAAGCCAGCCAGGAAAGCATTGCGATGCATCAAGCGTGAACTGATCAACTGGACCGCAGCATCAGACTGAGGTGCATCTGGCAACAGCCGTGGGAAATCACCGCTCTGATTTGGCCAATCACCCGCACTACCGTATTGCGAAGAAGCGAAAACCACCAACGTATCGCCCTTGCCGTGGGCATCGGCCTGCGTGCCGAGGTGGGCGGTCTTCAACACAAGCTCCGCCTGCCCTTGCCCTCCCCTGACCATCATGTAATCGAGTTTCTCAACCTCGGCAGGCAGTTGCTGACGCAACCAGTCGCCTGCCTGCGCCTGTTCGCTCAGGTCAGCGCTGACGGCCAGGCGCATGTTTTCGCCCTTGGACACATCCAGTACCAGCGCGCCATCCTTGTAATCCGCACGGGCTTGTTGCATCAGCTCAAGACCCAGCAGTGGGTCATGCTCTGAAAGGCTCAGCACTTTATAAGGTGCTTCGGTCTTGACAAGGGTTCCGCCATGCAGGTTGGCGGACATATCTAACCGGGCGGCTTCATAGGCAGCGTGCGTGATAGCCACTTGTGGCCCTGACAACTGATAACCCGCAAAGTGATAAACAACATCGCTCATTTCAATTTCAAGCTGGCCGGAAATACCCGCGATTTCATGCCCCTGGCTCAAATGTATGGCATGGGTCTGCCTGAGCGCGGTGTTACCTGCGGCGAGGGACAGGCCGGTGATGCTGTCCCAGTTGAGCAGATCCGGGTTATCGGTTATCCAATCAGCCAATATGGAATACTCTTTATTAATCATGGCTTGACTTCCATTTGATTTTTTTGCACATGGAACACGCCTACCCCCAGCACAGCGTCCTCCAACTCAGCCGGGGGCAAAGTCTGCAATACATAGCCGTCATAAATCCCCAATGTCACGGTGTCGAATGTTGCAGTGATCAGGGCAAACTGATCGCTGCTGGACGGATCGTGGGTATAAATACCGGTCACTTCATCAACAGCTCCCGAGCCCTTTACCTTCCATACTATCTTGGAGGGATCTTGAGCCTTGCCGTTGATAAAAGCGGTCAGTTTCACAGTGCCCGCGACCGCGCCCAATTCCCGTCGGATCGGCATCGGTTGTTTGATCGCACTTTCGATGATGACCAGGGCGACCTGGCTCGAGTTTTTGCCTGTGCCGTCACCCAGCGCAACTTCGTCAACAACGAACGCGGCAAGTTCTTCAGGGTCAGAGGGATCAAGGGGTGGCATTGCTGCCGGCGCGGTATAAACCGCTGTTTTCCCGCTGGGCATCAATTCGCCGTACTGAGGTGACGACCATGTCAAGTCTTTGTCATCCCCCAGGTATCCGGCCTGCAAAGTGACAGGACTGTTGACTTGAGTAACATAGGCCAGCGGGTTGATCTGCACATGAGACTTGACGATGGTAACCAGTGCCGAGCTGCTGAACGGGCTGTCCTTGTGCTCAGCATGGATACGCACACGTATGAAGGCGTCCTCAAAAGCGGACCCAGACGGCGGCGTATACATACCGGTATTCTCATCGATCGAGCCGATCTGCCCACTCGCTACAGTGTCCAGCACGGGTTCACAGGTCCAACGAAGTTTGCCAAGGTGCGCTGGGGCGGTCGTGAACTGCTTTGGCGAGCTGCCCGCCACCAACGTATGCTCCATGGGGTCGATAGCAAATGCGGTGAAGGCCGGGTTCACAGCACCGAAGAAAGCGACATCACGCGGGGCGAATTGAGCTTGTCCGATAAGGGCATTACCGAAGTTGAGCTTGATCGTTTCATTAACAAGGTCTCTGAGGGACTGCGAGAACTCGAAATTTTTACCAAGGGCGTCCCGCACAACAGATTCAACACTTGGCATGTCAGACCCTTCAACCGCGTTCATTAGGGCATCAGCTACCTGCTCTGCTATAGCCTTCGTTAACAACGTCAACACAGGAATGAAAGCCATAAAAAAACGGGTCAACGGATCAAGCTGCGTCCCATCTGGGGGTCCGATTTCTCCGATCGAGAGCACCGGAGCCTTGATCTCCTTCATTTCCGAGGTATTGAATTTCAGCAACCCGCCATCAACATCCTCAAGCACATACGAACTCGTAAATTCGTAGATAAAATCATCTTCACTGCGGCTATAAAATTTGGAGGTATCGAATGGAACCATCCGGAGCATTTCTCCTATTTCTCCGTTTTCACTATCCAGATCAAATGGCTCCATGGCCATTATACCTGTTATCCGCCACGTAATATTTACGCCTTTATCATCCATTGACACCCTGAACGCATCAGCCAGACTCATGACGAGTTCGTGAATCTTGAACTTCAATATCATGTGCAAGATCCGGTCGAATTCATCAGGCTGTGTGTCGAATCTATGTTCTGTTTCTTGCTCGCAGACGACCATTGTTCCGCGCTTGGCAACAGCCGCTATTAACTTACCCTGATCATCGTGCTCCAGTTCAAATTCAACATCGTTAACGATAGTTTTCAAGGACTCGAGCAACTGCGCCAGCATGATTCGTCGTGGCTCGAACAACACCGTTGCGTCGTGCGCCCTGTCACGGGGTACGAGGTAGCGAAAGTCCTGCCCAGGTATGTTCCCTTCCTCAGCCCCTTCGTAGCGCACCAAGGCAAGCACCGCGCCTTCGTCATCGTCCTGGTCGCGCCCACGTGCCTGAGTGCGCAGGGCGAATGATTGAGCCCGCAGCAAGGGGTTGACCCCTGCTTCTATCTGACCAAGCGGAAACACACGTTGTTCGTCGGGCAAAGCTTCGAACTTTTGCTTGAAGTACTCCCCCACCAGCCTTTGCTCACCAGGATCGTCTGACACCTCCATCTTGAAGTCGGCGCTTTGTTTCAGGTCAAGCCGCAAGCGCCCCTCTTCACCCACCACACCGGGCACTTTATCCAGCAGCAGGTCCAGGCTTAGTTCCGGCCCCTGCAGCGGGCTGGTTTCGCGGATTTCTCGTACTTCCCAGTCTTGGCCTGCCTTACGCAAACCCAGCTGTGTCCCTGCCATGACCTGCATGTGCAAGCGCGCTTTGGAATCATTGGACTGCCCCCCAGCAAAGCTTAACCTCGGCCAATCCAGCGTAAACTGGTTCAGTGCAAAGCGCCGGTCATCGCCATTGGGGATACTCCCGGTAATCGGCGGCAGGTAAGCGCTGGTTTTGAACCGGCATATATACGCTTGCAACAGCAAAAGGTTGAGCTTCTCCCGGTCCATGAAAGAAATCATCCCCCAGTTCAGGGTACGCGACTCTTCCTGCAGCCACGTATACAACTGATTAAAATCGTACTCGGCCATTGCCTGTTCCTCACAAAATCGCTCACAGTAGCGACATTTATCCGCCATGCCTCATCGCAACTTGAAGTCATGAACTCTTCTAAACTAAGGCACTAACTTAAGATGGGCTGTCGCGCCTTGCACGAAGTTGGCACCATCATCGAAACTCACCTCCACACACACATCGAAAAGCATATATAACTCAAGCTTTTGCAAATACGCCTTACCCAGATTCATCTTCAGCTCATCGTTAAACCATTCATCTTCAGAAACCGGCAAGCGCTCCCGTATCACCTGATCGGGCAATGGTTCTTCACCTGGTCTTTCCTTACCCGTTACGTAAACATGTACAATCTGGCCTACGGCAAAGAAATGCCAACTTCTCGAGCTCAATTTGAACTCAACCGCCCCGTCAACAGCAGACAATGAAATTGTCCCGCTCGGAAAAGCCGGGCACTGAACAGCTTCAAAGCTCGTGCTATCCAGTTGTTCAATCCTGAGGCCATAAGCCGGTGATCGTTGTTCCGCGTCGTCGTCGTCTTTCACGGTGTAAAACACCTTGACCCGTTTGCCAAAATTGGCAGGGACCGCCGTGGCGGGGATCTGAAATTTCAAATTATTACCAATGATGGGCTTATCTGTTTGGTAACAACCCGTGCTACCGAAACCCTCCCAGTGCATGGTTATTTTTCCCCCATTGGTTTCCGACTCTAGGGGCACTAGCGCGTAAGCCCCTAGCTTGAGCCGGTCGGGGAACATGAAACCAAAGGCAACCATCTCCGGGTCAACTTCCTCCTCCGGATCAGGGTCTTTAGGCGTCGCGCCCTCAACAAATGAAACTTTAAGGTCCAGCGGCTTGCGCAATACCAACTCCAGTGGCGCTGAGTCCGCTGCCCCACCCGCTCGGGCCCATTGCCAGGTCAGCTTTACTGCTTCACCAACATGGTTCTGCAACCATTCGGCTGGCACAACAAAACGCAAGCGCCCGCTGTCCACGATGGAACGATCAACGCGCAGCGCCGTGCGGCTAACCTGCTTTCCCGATGCCGTCAGCAATAGTTCATCACCGTACTGAACGCCGTAGTCATCCACTTCGACCGGTAAACCGTCCCCATATTGGTTCGGGTCGAGCCGCTCGCCACTGTGCCCAGGTATTTGGGGGGCCGGCAAACTTGGCAATTGTTCGTCTGGGCCGTCGACGATTGTAAAGCGCTGGACAGGAGACTCGCTTCTCCCCCCACCCGCATACTCAATCGTGTAGCCCAGTTCGCACCACCCGCCAGCCAATAGCAAAATGGACGAATCAATCCGCCAGACCAGTGGGCTGCCCAAGTCCTCAGTCTTTAT
The DNA here is from genome assembly GCF_044769185.1 of Pseudomonas sp. NPDC090592. Classification (NCBI taxonomy): domain Bacteria; kingdom Pseudomonadati; phylum Pseudomonadota; class Gammaproteobacteria; order Pseudomonadales; family Pseudomonadaceae; genus Pseudomonas; species Pseudomonas sp. NPDC090592. The sequence goes on along the minus strand of NZ_JBIVXJ010000024.1, from coordinate 27,288 downwards.
GTCTTTTGTAAAGCGATCGGTAAATGCATATTCGTCTTTCCATGAAAGCACCACTTTGTCACCCACCGTCATGAATGGATAATGCGTGGTGATAACCTGACCGTCTCCGGGCAGGCGCTCCAGGTCAATCACAAGCCCGTCACTGTTCATAAAGTGCGGCACTGGCAACAACTTGTCAGCCTCAACCGGCTTGTTAATATAAAAAAATAGTCGGGTAGACGTTTCTTCCACGTACCGCGGCGCCGATGCACGTTTGGGGAAAATCGTCTTGGCGTAGGAATAGAATGCCACACCCCCATCCAGTTCTATCAATAAACGATTGTCTATCTCGAGCAAGAACGTCCCATCAGGCTGCAATACATCTACCGTTATTGGTGTTGGATCGCGATCATTAACCTCACCGCTTGCACCGCGGCCAAAAAAACGTGGCCACAATTCGTCGCCGAGTGCCATTCCCGGGTATTCGATATACGTCTTTAGATTTTCAGACCCTAACTTATCAAGGTCCAATGAGTCACCCTCCAGTAGCGGGATGACAGGCGGTGGCAGTACTGCAGTCGCAGCGCTTGAATCATTTCGCAGGCCATGCCGTGCGTTAACCATTTGCTGATCCCCTTTGTACTTTTGATCGGCACTGGCTGCTTCTGCCGACCACGATGGGGATTTTTTACACCTGCGCCTGCCTTGCCGAAACTAGCACTTTTAACAGGTGGCGGGGGTGGCACCGTTTGTTAGGGTGTGGGCCCAGGCTCATGAATTCTGTTCCCTACATGTCACCGGAGCGCGCCCCATGGCTACCGATTCCAGTATCAGTTCCAACGCATTCAACTTTTTCAACCACATACAAAATGGTGTTGACTCACGTACGGGCCTTTATGCATTCCGTATGGAGCTTTCCGCGTTTTATGGCAGTGACCTGCTGGCACCTGAAATTGAAATGAACCTGCGCTACAACCCACTGAACGTGCACGACCGTGGTTATGGCAAGGGCTGGAGCCTGCCCACTACCGAGTTCGATCCCGCCAGGGGCCGGCGGATCATTTCCCTGGCCAATGGCGAAACCTTCAAAGCCGACGGCAGCGTCGGCACCACCAACCAGTTGACCATGTCGGAAAAAAAAATCGACACGTTCCACCTTTACGAGGACTCTGACAGCCAATGGCGTGTGGTGCACCGTTCTGGCGTGGTAGAGGTGCTTGAACCAAAAGGCTCAGGCCAGTACACCCGGGCAGTACCGACCCGCATTTTCAGCCGCCAGGGCCATTGGCTGAACCTGGAGTACGACACCTTCGGTAACTTCCCGATGTTGACCAAGATCACCGACATGCGTGGCGTCACCCTGCTTGAGGTGGCTCGCCAGGGCAATGTGCAGCTGACGATGCCAACAGACACAGGCAATGCTACGTACACCCTGGTATTGGGCAGAGACAACCAGGTAGATCGCATTGAGCTGCCCACCGAGAACCTGGCCAGTTGGCGCTTTACCTATAAACGCGAACGCGACTACGACTGCATCCACACCGTCCACACCCCCGCTGGCGGTTTTGAAGAAATCACCTACGGTGATGGCGGCCACGAGTTCCCGATCGGTTCCGGGCTGCAGCCGCTGCCGCGGGTTACCCGACATGTACAGCACCCAGGTCATTGCCAACCTGCGATCGATACGCGTTATACCTACTCCAGCGACGGCCACAACTTTCTGGGTGGCAACATAGAACTGGACTGGATGGACGATGGCCTGGACAATCTGTTCCGCCAGAATGGCGAATATGACTATGCCACCACCGAAACCCTCTGGGCGGATGGCAAGCCCGTGCGCAGCACGCTCCGCGAGTTCAACAAGTTTCACCTGAACACCCGTGAAGCTGTCTATAGAGGCAGCCGGTTGAATGCCGCGGGCACCGAAGTCATCGGCAACAACATCGAAGAGAAAATCACTACGTATAACCTGAGGCCTGGGCGCTTCGAAGAACAAGTGAATGCCTGCCAGTTTCCGATCAAGGTTCAAACACGTTGGTGGGTGCTCGATAGCAGCCGCCAGCGGGTGGAAGAGGTTACCTCTGAGTTCGACGACTACGGCAATGTGCTGGTGCAGAAGGCAGCCACCGGCATCGTAGAAACCTTCACCTGGTACAAAAATGGCGATGCGGGTTACCCAGGTAACGCTGAAGGTTTTGTATGTGACATGCATACAAAGACCGTAACGCCTGCAACCGGGCACCCTGGGGATGCCCCTGTACAGGTCACAACCTGCCAGTACAAGGCATTCAAAGTGCTGGCCAGCAGCAGCGATGCGACCAGGCAGGAAACCTGGTGCGGCCTTCACAGCGAAACACTGACACACCGCAACGGCACGCTGAAAGTCACCAGCTATGACTATTGGGAACAGGACGATGAAGACCCGCTTCAGGAAGAGCCCTGGTTGCATGGTCGCCTGCAAAAACAGACCACGGGTTTCCCCAACCCCGCCTACGGCGAGCCGGGCCAACCGCAAATGCTGGAAACCTCCATTGAGTATGCCTATCAGTTCGACACGCTCGAATGGAACAGAATGCGAGACGAGCGCTTGCATGATTTGCCACCTGCCAACATGGTCAAAACCGTAAAAACCACGGTAGGTCATGACCAGTCCAGCCTGCAAACCTGCGAAGGTTACTCGCTGCTTTGCGGCGAACTGCTATTGGACATCGACGAAGACAGGGTCGAGCGCCGCACCGTGCTCGACAAGCTGCGCCGAATTATCTACGAGGTTGTTGCGGGTGGTACTGACAGCGAAGCCGTGCGCAGTAACGAGTATTTGCTTTGCGCGGACGAGACGGAGCAGGCCAGGGCACGTCATACCTCGCCCACATCTGTGATCACTGAAACACGCTACGATGGCCTGAGCCGTGTGCAGCAAGTGCTTGCAAGCCATGTAGATCCAGAACAACCCAAGGCCTTGTTCCTGGTCAGGGAAGTGCTGCACGACGCCCGGGGACGGGAACTGGAAGACAGGCAGTATGACTGGCTGGAGGCCAAACCTTTCCCACCCGAAGTGCCGTTCTTGCCCCTCAAGTACTTGTATGACGACTGGGAAGGTCGCAGCGTGGTGATCCGCACCGATAACGTGCAGGAGCATGTGCTTTTTGACCCCAGCGTGGTGGACCAAGACAACAATCTTTGCAAAACCACGTGGTTGCAGGTAGCGCAACAAACCCAAAAGAGTGAGAAAGTCAGGACCTGGAGCAACCGGTTCGACAAGCCTGTGCGCGTGGAGCGCCTGAGCCTTGATGACGCCATCGAGGCGGAACAGGTCATGCGCTATGACGGCCTTGGCCAATGTGTAAGCAAAACTGATGAACGCAACCACGAAACCACATTCGAATATGACCCGTTCGGGCGCATGATCGCCAGCGTGCTGCCAGACGAAACCCGTGTCGAACATGGCTATGCGCACCATACGGATGCTGAATGGGCAACCAGTATCAATGCCATTTCCAATGCTGAGTCCGACCCCCCTTTTGAAGTAGGCAGGCAGTGCTACAACGGGGTGGGCAAGGTAACGTCGTTGACCATCGGCAAGCGCACCGAGACTTTTGAGTATGACCCCGGCCAGTCGATGCCAAAAGCCCGGATCACCGGGGCACGCGACACCATCAATTACCGGTACAACCTTGCGCTCTCCCCCTTCCCCACCCACAGCCGCGTGAATGCGCACGAGAAGGAAACCGAGTTCGTCTATGACCCGGTCACGGCCATGATGAAAGAGTCACGCAGTACCAACGGCGACCGCGTCTACCACTACAACGTGCATGACCAGTTGGTCGGCGAAACCCTCGTCCAGGCCGATGAAATGCCGCGCACGGTCAGCTATGTCAGCACGCTGCAGAACCGCCCGAAAGCGCGCAAGGATGCCGGGGGCATGACCGCCGAGCATGATTACGATGAGCGGGGCCGGCTCAAGGCAACCCACCAGGGCAACCTGCTGGCAACGTTCGACTACGACGGCTTCGGCAGGCTGGTAACCGTAACCAGCACAGACACCGGCAACGCCAGCACGCTGATCACCTCCCTCGCCTACGACGAGCATGGCCGGGAATGCAAACGCGTACAGCACCTGGGCACGAAACCGGAGCGCACGTTATGCCAGGTGTGGGGCAAGGACAACCTGCTCGAAGGCCGCGAAATGCGCGAAGGGCCTGCCATTGTACTCAAGGAGAAATTCACTTATGATCCGCGAGGCAGGCTGAGCATTGTCGAGTACGACGGCAGCGAGCAGCCTGAAGACGAGGCTGGCCGCAAGACCCGTAGACAGATATTCCGTTACGACAGCATCGATAACATTATTACCTGCCACACTACCTTTGATGACCGTAGCACCGAAAAGGCCGATTACGCCTACGACGACGACCGTTTCCTGCTGAAGTCAGTAACACTCACCACTGCCGGCAATACACCCGAAACGTTGACTTTCAGCCATGACGCCAATGGCAACCTCACCCGCGATCAACGTGGCAGGGCGCTGGCTTATGACGAAGAAAGCCGCTTGTTGCAGGTTGCAGGCCACAGCCAGTACCAATACGACGGTGAAGGGCAAGTACTGACCAGCCAGGCAGGCAGCGCCCCACCGAAGCAGTTGTGGTTCGACGAAAACCGGCTGAGCCTGGCCATCCAGGGTGGCACCTGCACGCGCTTCAGCTTCCATGCCGATATCCCGTTGGCACAACAGGGCGATTCGCCTGATAGAACGTTGCTGCTACAAGCCAATGCCAGCCACAGCGTCATTGCCGAATGCGAGGCCGGTGAGGTCCGCGACATCCGCTACAGTGCCTACGGCCAACGGCACGTCACCGCCCCCGTGCACAGCCACCTGGGCTTCAACGGTGAAGCGCTGGATGAAGGCAGTGACTGGTACATGCTGGGGCGGGGGGTGCGCGCCTACAACCCGGGGCTGAGGCGCTTCAACAGCCCCGACCCACGCAGCGTATTCGAAACCGGCGAGCTGAACCCCTACAGCTACTGCCTGAACAACCCGATTGCCCTGCGCGACCCCACCGGCCTGACGGCCTCCGGAGGCGGTGGCCGGCCACGGCGCCCGGACGAGGACGACCCTAACTGGCTGGGGCGTGGCGGTGGCGGTGGGGGGGCATTGACCTGGATCTTCGTGGCAGTCGGGGTAGTGGCTACCATCGCTGCCGTGGTTACGGCAGGCGCGTCACTGTATGCGTATGCGGCCGCCCTTCCTGGCTTTGCGGCGAGCGCAGGCGCTTCGGCGGCTGCAGGCGCTGCGGGGAGCGCAGGCGCTGCGGCGGCTGCAGGCGCTGCGGGGGCCACTGGCCTGGGAGGCGCCTTCCTCGCTAAATTTGCAGGTATCTCGCTTGCACAAGTGGTCTACAACGTGACCATGGCAGCAGTGACCACTGCCGCTACGATTGCGCAGACACACGCCGCTTTCACCGGCGATCAAACGGCTGAAAAAGTAGCGATGTATGTAGGCTTAGCCTCTTTCGGCATGGGGCTGGGGAACGCAGCGAAGTCGCTGGGTAGGGCGGCTTGGGGGGCGTTCAGGGGTCGTAATGCTGGAGCCGCACTCACGAATGTCCAACCCCCCACACAACAATTCCGACCAACTCCCCACACCAGATGGGATGCCACAAGGGTTGTTGTAAATAGATTTGATCCGCTGCGTCGCAGCGTGCGCAGAGTACTGACTCCACATCAATATAGACGTCGTCCGCCCATATAGATAAAGAGCAACCCATGGCAGGCCAACCGCCCCGCATATGCCACCGCGGTCAAAAATTACAATTGCACATGACCCCATATCAAAAGTGCCGATCTCGCACCTAGCATTATTACCAGTATTCAGAATTTTCGCTCTACGTTAGCCTGAACTTACCTACAACGCGGGGCCTGCCAGCCGAACTTACCGGCATGCCCCAGCAACCTCGTCGTCCAGTGTGTGGGAGCAATCTGTATGAGTAATGACTCGGCACGTCTGCTTGCAGCCAAAGTACGCCTTGACTATCAAAAACAGCGCGTTGCCCGGCTGGCCGCGCGGCAACCTACTGCTCTGGCCTCCCCTGAGGTCCAAGGTGTCATTGACTCAACGGACGGCACCTTGAACAAGGACGTCCTCGATGCCCCCCTTGATGTGGTGATTGAGGCGTGGGCCAACTTGCCCGACCCCATCGATGACGACGTCGATACTTTGCAACTGGAAATGGCCATCGTTGACGATTCGGGTGTCGGTGATTTCGTGGCGATTGGCGAGGGTGAGCCATACAACAAGGACAGTACTTTCCCCACAACCCTAAAGGTCGCGCAAACTGATTACCCCCGCGATGGCAAGCGCCAGCTGCGTTATAGAATCGACCGATATAACTCAAGCACTCCGGAATATTCCCCCCCTGTCGACCTTATTTTCGATAAAACGCCCCCATGGGATGCGGACGAACCCGAGGCAGCGACGATCAATGCAAACGTGGTGACCGAAGCGTTTTTAGAAGCCAACCCGAGCGGCCTGACGGTAACATTGCCAGCTTACCTGAATCAGTCGGAAACGGACACCTACGCACTTTACTACTCCGACACTGTGCCTGTTGAAGACGATATACCACCCCCGGTAAGTTGGGGGGATCTGCCCCAGAATCGAGAACTTTTTATAGGCAAGGATTACATAGAGAACCTGGGTGATGGCCGCTTCTACATTGTTTATATCCTGCTGGACAAAGCCACCAATCGCAGCCGTATCTCCAAAATCGCGCAGGTATATGTAAACCTCGGGCTGTTACCCACCAATCTGCAACCACCGGTTGTACCGCTTGCAGCAGACGGCCTTGTCGATCTGGCAGATGCTCAGACAGGCGTCACGGTTGAAGTCAGCTTCACCAACCAGCGACAAACCGACCTTATCGAAATCACCTGGGGCTTGTCCAAGCCTTTCGACGAGCCGATTGGCGGGGGCGCGCCGCCGTTTGTCATTAGCGTACCTCATGATCGTCTGCGTAGCGCATACGGTAACGCCCAGGACGCGGTAGACACGGTTGTAAGTTACCGTGTACTGCGCCATGGGGTTGCCTACGGCCCGGAGGAGACCACGGTAAAAGTTGACTTCTCGGTCGCAGGCCCTGGCCCTGGCCCCGATTGGCCAGACCCCGTCAACCCCGCTCTGGAAGCGCCTGTGGTGCGGGGTTCAGTCTCAGCTACAGACAATGTGCTCAATCGGCGAGATACCGGCGCAGACGCAACGTTCACTTTCAAGCGCTATGCCGGTGCCGAGGATGGTGAAAAAGTGGACTTCTACTACGCCGGCACCTTGGTGGACGAAGCCGCTTACACCGTGAACTTGAATGACCCCGACACGCTCGTTCGCTCGCTTCCCTGGAGTTACATCCTCAATGCCGGCAACAACCCTGCGCTGCCGGTGCATTACACCATCCGCAAGCCAGCAGGGGCAGGTAACAAACAAAACTCGCCTGCCGCACTGGTCGATGCCAACGCCGTGATTATCGTGGCGGATGCTCCCGTGTTTCAACGCAAGTTCGGTAAGTTCCTCAACTGTGATGCGCTTTGGGAGGAATCCGACAATCCGGCCGGTGAGCCTGCCTTCAAGGTTTTCGTACCGCCGCTGAGACAATATCTGCCTACAGGCGGGGATGTACACATGTTGTGGACCGCGTGGGGAGGACGCAGCGGGGAGGATAATGAATTCGAAGAGGCCCGGTTACCTGCCACGGTGACTATCACGGCAGAGCAGGCAGAAGTGGGCTTTTACTGGGAGGTCAAACCGTACGACACGCATATCCTGCCTATCTACGATCCCGATGGGCATGGGAAGGATGGCCGTGGTCGGGTGAAGTACTGCTTCGAATACAACGGCGAGACCATCTACTCGGATAGAGACGAAGCCTTGGTCAGCTTGGGCACGGGCTCGGGAACCTGTCCAATACCGTAAGAGGGCACCCATGGATGGGCTGTCAGGTTCGCCTGCAGCTCATTTGTAGGAAAAGTCGCGACCATCATCGGACTATTCCTACAGGCGAAACCCGTTAAATCCATAGACTTTGTCGCCAATGGTCAGTCTGGCGATTGCCGCTGGCTGGTTTTCGACTTGGACAAGATACAGGTATCCCTATGCCAGCACTCCGCCCCCTGCCCCTACGCCAGGCACTGCGTGCCGCTGCTTTAGGCCCTTTGCTGCTGCTCAGCCCGGACAGCTGGGCGCAAACCCTCATCAAAACCGACACCACGATCGATGGCAGTACCCCGCTGGACAATTTCACGGTAATGGATGGCGCTACCTTGACGGCCAGCGGCGCCTCTACCCGCGATATCAGGGTGGAGCAAGGCTCGACATTGCTCCTTGAAGGCAGCCAGGTCACCGCGACAGGCAACGCGGCAGGCCTGCGGATCAACGCCGCCGCGGCCACTATCAGCAACAGCCGCGTGACATCCGACTTTCAGGGCCTGGCCATGGGCGGCGGCTCACAGGTCGATGTGCCAGGCAGCACCATCAGCGGCGGTGCCGTCGGTGCGGTGGTCAACAATAGCCTGCTGACGTTATCTGGCAGCCAGGTACTGGGCAGCAACGCCAACAGCACCGGGGTCAACCTGTTCGATGGCGACTTGAAGGCCAGCGCAGGCAGCCGCATCGTCGGCGGCCAGGATGGCATTCGCTTGCGTGGCGACAGCGGCCAGCCCGCCCGGACCGGCACCGTGGTACTGGACGCCAGCCATGTAGAAGGCCAGAGCGGTTCCGCCATCGCCGTCGGCACGGCGGGCAACGCGCCAGCGAGTGCCAGGATCGAAGTATTGAATGGCTCCACCCTCAAGGCCGGCAACGGCACGCTGGTAGATGTGGGGGATGCCGGCACAGCCGACATACTCGTCAGCGCCAGCAGCCTGGAAGGCGATATCGTCGTCGCCGAAGGCGGCAGCGGCAGATTGACCCTGGCCAACCAGGCCACCCTCAAAGGCCGCCTGGAAAACCTCGACCACCTGGCCCTGAACAGTGGCGGGCAGTGGACCATGACCGGCGACGCCCAGCTCAGGGACCTGTCGATGGATGGCGGCTCGGTACAGTTTGGCGACACTGGCGAGTTCTACACCCTGCAGCTGGGTAACCTGGAAGGCAACGGCACTTTCGTGATGAACGTCGACTTTGCAGACGGCAAAACCGACCTGCTCGAAGTCACGGGTAACGCCACCGGTGACCATCAGATCCTGGTAAGCAGCAGGGGCAATGACCCGCTGGCCGATACCGAACTGCATATGGTGCATACCGCGGCAGGCGATGCAAACTTCTCGCTGGTCGGCGGGCCGGTAGACTTGGGCACCTTTGCCTACGGCCTGGTCCAACGCGGAAACGACTGGTACCTGGATGCCTCGATGCGCTCGCTGAGCAATGGCACCAAGACCATCCTCGCACTGGCCAACACCGCCCCTACTGTCTGGTATGGCGAGCTTACAACCTTGCGCAGCCGCATGGGTGAAGTGCGCCGCAACGATGGCGCCGCCGGGGGCTGGATACGCAGCTACGGCAACCAGTACAACGCCTCGGCGTCCGGCTTTGGCTACAAGCAGCAGCAGCAGGGCATGTCCTTTGGTGCGGACGGGCGCCTGCCGGTCGGCGACGGCAACTGGCTGGCCGGCGTGACCGCAGGCTACAGCAACTCCGACCTTGACCTGCAAGGAGGCAGCTCTGGCAAGGTCGACAGCTTCCATGTGGGTGCCTACGCCACCTGGCTCGACCCGCAAAGTGGCTATTACTTCGACGGCGTTGCCAAAATCAACCGTTACCAGAACCGCGCAGACGTGCAACTGAGCGACGGCACCAAGACCAAAGGCGACTACAGCAACCACGGGGTCGGCCTGTCGGTCGAGGCGGGTCGGCACCTGAAACTGGGCGAGGGCTACTTTATCGAGCCTTACGCACAGTTGGCCGCCATGACCATCAAGGGGCAGTCCTACCACCTCGACAATGGCCTGCGCGCCAGCGGCGACGACACCCATTCGTTGCAGGGCAAGCTTGGCACAACCGCCGGGCGCACGTTCGATTACGGCGAAGGGCGCATGATTCAGCCCTACCTGCGCGCAGCCGTCGCCCACGAGTTCGTCAACGGCAACCAGGTACGGGTAAATGGCAACAGCTTCCATAACGACCTGGCAGGTACCCGCGCCGAGTTGGGTGCAGGCGTTGTCGCAGCCTGGTCGCAGCAGTGGCAGGCGCATGCCGAATTCGACTACGCCAATGGCGAACGCCTGGAACAGCCCTGGGGGGTGAGCGTGGGCGTTCGTTACAACTGGTGATTGCCCGGCCCTGGGGCGCCGCGTGGCGCACGCAGGGCTCCAGTCGGCACTCAATGCTTGTCCTTGCCAGGAGACCAAGCCATGCCATTGATTACCCTGATCCGCTCATTCTGGTCCTTGCTCAACAGGCGCCCAGCGCAAAGCGAAGAGCTCGATCCACCTGAGATCGAGGCGCTGCTGCCTGACCTTGAAGGTGGTGTAACCCATTTACTGCGCTTCAGCGCCACACAGCAGCCGTTGCACGTCGGATTCAAGATGTGGCAAAACTCCAACCCCTCGCCCGCAGATCCGGAAACCCTGACGCTGTACTGGGACGATGACGAAGTTGAGACCAAGACATGGACGGAGTCGGTGCCTGAGGACGAATTATTCATCCTGGTACCGCAACCTAAGTTGCTCAACGAAGGTGAGCATACGCTGAAATACAAGGTGGTTCTTTACAACGGCAACGTTTCCTGGTGCTCGCCCTTTCCCCTCACCATCGACAGAACGCCCCCTGAGCTGCCGGAGGAGAACACACTGGTGTTCGACCCCGAAGTGATCCAGGGCGGCGTCACCGACGCCTATCTGGTGGCGCACGGTGAACAGCTTGTGGCTACCGTGCCCCCCTATTCAGACATCGGTGTAGGTGATGAGCTGATATGGTACTGGTCCACCTCTCCCGCCGGGACGGATGAGGCGGGCAGAAGGACCTTGGCAGCGAAGGACATCGACCAGCCGCTGGAAGTCATTTTCCCTGGCGAGCACATCCGCAAATCGGGTGAAGGCCTGCGCTACGCCCGCTACACAGTTCAGGACTATGCGGGCACGCGAGTACAGCCTTCGTTCCCCGCCGGCCTGGACGCAAAACCCACCCCGTTACCCGTGGATTTTTCGGCGCCCTACCTGAAGGAAACGGGCAACTCCGGCAGCAGCAGCACGCTGGACCCAGCTAGAGCCTTGAATGGCGCAACCATCGTCATCAAAGCGGATAACCGCTTCGAGCCGACTGACAACGTGAGGGTTTTCTGGGCAAACCCGGGTGATCACGGCGCCTATGAAGCGCCCGTCGAAGTGGTACCTGGTGCCATCGAGTGCCCCGTACCCAAGGCGAACGTTGCGGCACGGATGGACAGTGACCTTGTGCTGTACTTCGTAGTGACCCGCCGCGGCGTACCTCACACCTCCAAACCTCACGAACTCAGCGTACAAGCCCCGCGCAATCTACCCCACCCTCAGAGTGATGCGATCCAGGGTGACAAGCTGAGCCTGAGCGGTATGGGCGAGAAGGCCACCTTTACGCTGACCGGCTGGTCCCTCAGGAATACTTCTCAATTCGTCCGATTGCACATCATCGGCAAACGTAACGATGGCAGCAACGAACCCCTCGTGGTCGTAGATGCAATTGCGGTCCCTTCGGAGACCGGGATCATGACCGTGGGTTCAGTAACCCCAGCAGCGCTGGGCGTGTTCACTGTCAACTTGTGGATTGATGTCGAAGCCTTTCTCAGCGTAGACAACAAGATCAGCTGGACCCGCTTCCCTCACGTGAGCGCACAGCTGGTCAATTAAGCAAAAAAAAACCACTCCAGAAGGAGTGGTTTTTTAAATTGGAGCGGGAAACGAGACTCGAACTCGCGACCCCGACCTTGGCAAGGTCGTGCTCTACCAACTGAGCTATTCCCGCAATTTGAAGCTTTACCGCTAATCGGCGTAAGGCGCCTTTACGACCCTCACCACCACTGCACCGTGCGAACGCCACAGTATTTAAACTGGAGCGGGAAACGAGACTCGAACTCGCGACCCCGACCTTGGCAAGGTCGTGCTCTACCAACTGAGCTATTCCCGCATTTGGCGTCCCCTAGGGGACTCGAACCCCTGTTACCGCCGTGAAAGGGCGGTGTCCTAGGCCACTAGACGAAGGGGACACACAACACTTTTCAGTGCACCAGACCTGAACCTCACGATTCACCCTGGATTTTCTTTTCCTGCCCCGCCGCTAAGCAGTGCCGGAGAAACTGGAGCGGGAAACGAGACTCGAACTCGCGACCCCGACCTTGGCAAGGTCGTGCTCTACCAACTGAGCTATTCCCGCAATATGGCGTCCCCTAGGGGACTCGAACCCCTGTTACCGCCGTGAAAGGGCGGTGTCCTAGGCCACTAGACGAAGGGGACACGCTGCTGGCATTACTGCCTGCTTTCACTCCCTGCCGCGTTTCGCTGTGTGCTTTACGCTGCAAGTGGCGCGCATTCTATGGATGCTTCGGACATGCGTCAACCCCTTTGTAGAAATTTATTTAAATCAATGACTTCCGGGTAGCTTGGGGTGCAGATGCGGGCCCCGGTGTCGATATAGAAAGAAGCAACCCTGTGCCGCTGTTCGCCCCCCGGCGAACTCACTACACTCATGGGTGTAATTCTTCTTCAATGAGGCATTAACGGTGACACCACTTCTGATCACCCTGCTTATCGTGGCAGGCATCGCGTTGCTGATCGTGATCGGCTACCTCAACAATGTGGTCGAGAACGGCAAGATCGAACGCGTCCGGACCAGGATCGAGCTGGCCGACCGCCTGCGCCGCTGTGGCGAAATCACCGAGACCTTCCCCGGCCAGTTCATGTCCCCGGCCCTTAAACTGTTGCTGACCCGCCTGGAGCTGAACCTTAACCAGCGCCAGTTGGCGGTGGACAAGCACAATGCCGAGCTCAAGGCGCGCATCGCCGAACTGGAAGGGCTGATTGCCCTGGGCGACAAGCTACCGGTGAACAACCCGCCCAACCCGATCCACACCGAGGTCAAGGCCAAGGATGTGCGCTTCTTGCTGGAGGCGATGCACAACCAGGTCACCCGCGCCGCCCAGGAAGGCTTCCTGCCGGCCACCGAGGCCAAGCACTGGATCAAGGAGATCCGCCACATCCTGGTGCTGCTGCATATCGAGTTCTTCAACAACCTCGGCCAGCAGGCCTTGCAGAAGAACCAGCCGGGCCAGGCGCGCCTGGCGTTCGAACGGGGCGTGCAGTACCTGCGCAAACAGCCGGAGCCGAAGGTGTATGAAGAGCAGCTGACCTATCTGGAGAAGCTGCTGGCCCGGGCCAACGCCCAGGTGATGGACCGCATGGCCCCGGCCGAGGACGAGCACAACGAGTTGACCGACGGGCTCAAGACCGATGAGGAAGAGACCTGGAAGAAGAAGGTGATGTACGACTGATGCTTTAACCTGTACCGGCCTCTTCGCGGGCACGCCCGCTCCCACAGGTACAGCGCGATCCCTGTGGGAGCGGGCGTGCCCGCGAAGGGGCCGGCACAGCCCATAAAACACTCAGCAGTCAGTCAGTTCCAGAAAGATCGCCGCCAACCGCTCCAGCCCCACCTGGTCCGCCTCGCTGAACCGCCCAATCTTCGGGCTATCCAGGTCCAGCACCCCAATCAGCCGGCCTTCCTTCACCAGCGGAATCACCAGCTCGCTGTTGGACGCACTGTCACAGGCAATGTGCCCCGGGAACGCATGCACGTCCTCCACCCGCTGGGTTTGCCGCGTTGCCGCCGCCGCCCCGCACACGCCCTTGCCGAACGGAATGCGCACGCATGCCACTTGGCCCTGGAACGGCCCCAGCACCAACTCTTCGCTACGGTTGAGGTAAAACCCCGCCCAGTTCAGGTCGTCCACCTGGTTAAACAAAAACGCCGAAAACTGCGCGGCGTTGGCGATGAAGTCACGCTCGTCGGCAAACAGCGCCTGCACTTGCGCTGCCAGCAGGTTGTAGCCGTCGAGGCCGGCGCCACTGGCATTGAGGTCGATCATTTACTTTTGCTCCAACAATTGCAGCCCGACCCAATAGCGGGCGAACTGATAGGCACAACGGCCATTACGGTTACCGCGGCCGGTGGCCCAGCGCACGGCGAGTATGTCGAGCTCTTCGGTACGCTGCCAGGCCAGGCCCGCAGGGCGTGCCAGCTGGCCGATCCAGTGCTCGACCACATTCAGGAAGTGGTCTTGGGTAAACGGGTAGAACGACAGCCACAGGCCAAAGCGGTCAGACAGGGCAATCTTGTCTTCCACCGCTTCGCTAGGGTGCAGCTCGCCGTCCACGCGTTTCCAGTTCTCGTTGTCGCTTTCTTTCTCTGGCACCAGGTGGCGACGGTTGGAGGTGGCGTACAGCAGCACGTTGTCCGGCGCCTGCTCCAGCGAACCGTCCAGCACGCTCTTGAGCACCCGGTAGTCGCCCTCCCCGGCTTCGAACGACAGGTCGTCGCAGAACAGGATGAAGCGTTGCGGCAGCTTTTGCAGTTGCTCGACCACGCGCGGCAGGTCGGCCAGGTGGTCGCGTTCGATTTCGATCAGGCGCAGGCCGGCACCGGCGTGCTCGGCCAGCAGGGCACGCACCAGCGACGACTTGCCAGTGCCCCGAGAGCCCCACAGCAGCGCGTGGTTGGCCGGCAGGCCGTTGATGAACTGGTGGGTATTGCGGCCCAGCTGGTCACGCTGTTTGTCGACGCCGATCAGGTCGGTCAGGCGGATGTCCAGGCTGACTTCCAGTGGCAGCAGGTAGCCGCTGCGGCCATCGCGCTGCCAGCGGGCAGCCAGGGTGGTGCCCCAGTCGATGTTCGGGCGTTGGGCTGGCAGCAAGGGTTCGAGACGCGCCAGTACCGATTCGGCGCGGTCCAGGAAAGCAATCAAGCGAGCGTCCATGACGACTCCTAAGAATTTCAGTTTTTTGGGGCCGCTGCGCGCCCCTTCGCGGGCGCGCCCGCTCCCACAGGGAGTGCGTTCAGCCTGGGGCTACGCTGTACCTGTGGGAGCGGGCATGCCCGCGAAGGGGCGCAAAGCGGCCCCCGCTTGGCGATCAACTGAAATGAACAGACAGACCCACCAGTAGCCGGGGTTGATCGGCTATGCTTGCGCAGCGCAAGGAACGGGAAACCGGCTCGGGACTCATGGATATCAAGTTCACCAATCGCCTGTCATACAAGCAAGCCCGGTTGACAGTCCTGGTCGGCTTCATCCTGGGAACATTGCTCAGTCTCATCCAGATCGGCATCGATTATGCCAGCGAAGACGCGTCCATCAACCGCGAAGTGCACGCGTTGCTGCAAATCAGCCACAATCCGGCCTCGCGCATCGCCTACAACATCGACTCGGAACTGGCACTGGAGCTCACCCGCGGCCTGCTGCAATCGCCGGCCATCATCCGCGCACGGCTGATCGACAACAACGAAACGGTGCTGGCCGATGTCGAGCGCCCACGCCAGCAAGACCGCTACCGCCCGCTCAGCGACTTCCTGTTCGGCGAGCAGCGCCAGCTCAAGGAACGCCTGTACCTGACCCACATGCCCGAGGAATACCTCGGCACCCTGTACCTGGACGTCGACACCTACGCCTTCGGCAGCCGTTTCCTGGACCGTGCCGGCATCACCCTGCTCAACGGCTTTGCGCGCAGCCTGGTGCTGACCGGCATCCTGCTGGCGCTGTTCTACATGATGCTGACCAAGCCGCTGGTAACCGTGATCGGCGCACTCAGCGCCAGCGACCCGCGCAAACCCCGGCAAACCCGCCTGGACTGCCCGCACGGCCACGAACACGACGAAATCGGCGTGCTGGTGAAGGTCGCCAACCAGCAGTTCGTCAGCATGGCCACCGAAATCGAGCAACGGCGCACGGCGGAAAACCGCCTTACCCAGTACCTGAACGAACTGGAAGACATCGTCTCGGCACGCACCAACGAACTGAAAGCCAGCAACAGCAGCCTGAGCCTGTCCAACCAGGAGCTGGAAGAGGCCCGCCGCCGTGCACTGGACATGGCCCAGGCGCGCGCCGCCTTCCTGGCCAACATGAGCCACGAAATCCGTACCCCGCTCAACGGCATGCTGGGCATGATCGCCCTGGCGCTGGACAGCCCGCTGCCCAGCGAGCAGCGCCAGCAGCTGGCGATTGCCCATGACTCGGGCAAGGTACTGGTGGAACTGCTGAACGATATCCTCGACCTGTCCAAGTTCGACGCCGGCCAGCTGGAGCTGGAGCGCATCCCGTTCGACATGGGCTCGATGGTGGAAGACACCGCCAACCTGCTGTCGCAGAACACCGCGCAAAGCGTGGAACTGACCTGCCTGATTGCCCGCGACTTCCCCAGCGCCGTGCTCGGTGACCCCACGCGCGTGCGGCAGATCGTCAGCAACCTGCTGTCCAACGCGCTGAAGTTCACCCGCTTCGGCCGCGTCGATGTACGCCTGGTCACCATCGTCGGCGGCGTGCGCCTGGAAGTGCGCGACACCGGTATCGGCATCCCCGAAGAAGCCCAGGCGCGAATTTTTCAACCCTTCACCCAGGCCGGTGCCGGCATCACCCGCCAGTACGGCGGCACCGGCCTGGGCCTGGCGCTGACGCGCAACCTGTGCAAAGCCATGCAGGGCCACCTGCACATCCGCTCGGAGGCGGGCTTTGGCAGCTGCTTCAGTGCCGAGCTGCCATTGGCCGTGCACACCGAAGCCATTGCGCCGCTGCCATTGCACGGGCGCGTGGCAGCCCTGAGCCCAGCCGGCAGTGGGCTCAACGAACTGTTGCAAGGCCTGTTGCCCGCCTGGGGCCTGGCGTACCAGCGGCATGACAGGAGCGCAACACTGGACGCCAGCGCAATGGACCTGCTGATCACCGACGACGTGGACCACCTGTTCCAGCTGCGCCCGGCGCTGAAAACACCGATCCTGCTGGTGACCGCCTACGGTAATTTCCTACCCAGCGAACAGTCGATGGCCCTCGCCCCGCTCCATCAGCTGGCCCGGCCGCTGGCACGCAACGCCCTGTACCAGACCCTGCGCCGCACCTTGCAAGGGCACGAGCCCGAACACCCGCTGGCCAACCCGGCCATTACCCTGGAGGCAGGCCGTGCGCGAATACTGCTGGTGGAAGACAACCCGGTGAACCAGCTGGTAGCCAAGGGCATGCTGGCCAAGCTCGGCTGCCAGGTGCAACTGGCCACCCAGGGCGCCGAGGCCCTGGAGCTGCTGCAACAGGATGAATTCGACCTGGTGCTGATGGACTGCAACATGCCGGTGATGGACGGCTACGAGGCCAGCCGGCGCATCCGCCAGAGCGGCCGCTGGCCCGACCTGCCGATTGTCGCCCTCACCGCCAATGCCATGCCCGAGGAGCGTGAGCGCTGCCGGGCGGCGGGCATGAACGACTACCTGGCCAAGCCGTTCCGCCGCGAAGAGCTACTGGCGCTGGTCGACCACTGGGTGCCGGTCAACGGCTGAGCAGGCGCTCGATGTCTGCTGCCAGGGCCTGCGGTTTGGTACTGGGGGCGTAACGTTTGACCTGGCCATTGGCCGGGTCGACCAGGAACTTGGTGAAATTCCACTTGATCTTCTGGCTGCCCAGAATGCCCGGTGCGCGCTGCTTGAGCTCGACAAACAGTGGGTGAGCGCCCGGCCCGTTGACCTCGACCTTGCGAAACAGCGGGAAGCTCACGCCAAAGTTGCGCTCGCAGAACTGCGCAATATCCCGCGCATCGCCCGGCTCCTGCTTGCCGAACTGGTTGCAGGGAAAGCCCAGCACCACCAGGCCACGCTCGCGGTAAGCCTGCCAGAGTTGCTCCAGGCCCTTGTACTGGGGGGTAAAGCCGCACTGGCTGGCGGTATTGACCACCAGCAACGCCTTGCCCGGGAAGTCGCCAAGCTTCTTGTGCTCGCCGCCCAGGGTCACGCAGGGGATATCCAGCATCGTTGCAGCCATGGTCGGGCTCCGGTCAGTCGCGTGGGCGCAGGTCGATGCACACCGAGTTGATGCAGTAACGCAGGCCGGTCGGTGGCGGACCGTCAGGGAACACATGGCCCAGGTGCGCATCGCAACGCGCGCAGGTGACTTCGGTGCGGATCATGCCGTGGGAGGTGTCACGGATCTCGATCATCGCACTGTCCTCGATCGGCGCGTAGAAGCTCGGCCAGCCACAGCCGGAATCGAACTTGGTTTGCGCATCGAACAACGCCAGGCCACAGCAGATGCAATGGTAGATGCCATCGCGACGCTCGCTGTTGTACTTGCCGCTGAATGGCCGCTCGGTGCCCTTGAGGCGGCATACCTGATATTGCTCGGGGTCGAGCATCGAGCGCCATTCATCCAGGGTTTTTTCGATCTTTTTCATGCAGGAACCTCGGCAGGCTTAATTTCACCCCGTACCGTCTTTTCCGGGGCGCAGGTGGCACGTATATTAGTTGGCTTCGTGTGCCAGGCGTTCAGTCTGTCACCCGCTTCCTGCCCTTTCAAACCTTTCGGCGGGGCGTTGCGCGTTTTCTCAATCGGGATCCCATCATGCAGTTCAGCAAATCGAACAAGCTCGCCAATGTCTGCTACGACATTCGCGGCCCAGTGCTCAAGCACGCCAAGCGCCTGGAAGAGGAAGGCCACCGCATCCTCAAGCTGAACATCGGCAACCCGGCGCCGTTTGGCTTCGAGGCGCCCGATGAAATCCTCCAGGATGTGATCCGCAACTTGCCCACCGCGCAGGGCTACAGCGACTCCAAAGGCCTGTTCAGCGCCCGCAAGGCGGTGATGCAGTACTGCCAGCAAAAGGAGATCGAAGGCGTCACCATCGAGGACATCTACCTCGGTAATGGCGTGTCCGAGCTGATCGTGATGTCGATGCAGGCGCTGCTGAACAACGGCGACGAAGTGCTGATCCCGGCGCCCGACTACCCGCTGTGGACCGCCGCCGTGAGCCTGGCCGGCGGCAAGCCGGTGCACTACCTGTGCGACGAGCAGGCCGACTGGTTCCCCGACCTTGAAGACATCAAGGCCAAGATCACCCCGAACACCAAGGCCCTGGTGATCATCAACCCGAACAACCCGACCGGCGCGGTGTACTCCAAGGAGCTGCTGCTGGGCATGCTGGAACTGGCCCGCCAGCACAACCTGGTGGTGTTCTCCGACGAGATCTACGACAAGATCCTGTACGACGAAGCCGTGCACATCAGCACCGCCTCGCTGGCGCCCGACCTTCTGTGCCTGACCTTCAACGGCCTGTCCAAGTCGTACCGGGTGGCGGGCTTCCGTTCCGGCTGGCTGATCATCTCCGGGCCCAAGCACCATGCCCAGAGCTACATCGAAGGCATCGACATGCTGGCAAACATGCGCCTGTGCGCCAACGTGCCTGCCCAGCACGCCATCCAGACTGCGCTGGGCGGCTACCAGAGCATCAACGACCTGGTGCTGCCACCAGGCCGCCTGCTGGAGCAGCGCAACCGCACCTATGAACTGCTCAACGACATCCCGGGCGTTAGCTGCGTGAAGCCGATGGGTGCGTTGTATGCGTTCCCGCGCATCGACCCGAAGGTGTGCCCGATCCTCAACGACGAGAAGTTCGCGCTTGACCTGTTGCTGTCGGAGAAGCTGCTGATTGTTCAGGGTACGGCGTTCAACTGGCCATGGCCGGACCACTTCCGCGTGGTGACCTTGCCGCGGGTGGATGACCTGGAAGCGGCAATTGGCCGGATCGGGAATTTCCTGCGGACTTATTCGCAGTAAGTACCGGCCTCTTCGCGGGCAAGCCCGCTCCCACAGGTACAGCACAAGGCTTGAAACCTGTGCTAATCCTGTGGGAGCGGGCATGCCCGCGAATGGGCTGCACAGCAGCCCCCTGCAATCTCACGGCATGTTTCTTACATCCTGCAACGCTCTATCCCACAGCCCCCGCGCCATCCTCTGCCATACTCCGCCGTACACAGTTTGAAATAGTCGCCCGATTGAATCGACGCGACAGGCCCCTTATATACCCCGCAGTAAGCGACAATTCATCCGTCAGGAGAACGTAACAACCATGATGCGCATTCTGTTGTTTGTGGCCACCAACCTTGCGGTGGTGCTGGTTGCAAGCATTACCCTGAGCCTGTTCGGTTTCAACGGGTTCATGGCCGCCAACGGGGTCGACCTGAACCTCAGCAGCCTGCTGGTGTTCTGCGCCGTGTTCGGCTTTGCCGGCTCCCTGGTCTCGCTGTTCATCTCCAAGTGGATGGCGAAGATGAGCACCGGCACCCAGATCATCAGCCAGCCACGCACCCGCCACGAGCAGTGGCTGTTGCAAACGGTCGAGGAGCTGTCCCGCGAAGCCGGTATCAAAATGCCCGAGGTGGGTATCTTCCCGGCTTACGAGGCCAACGCCTTCGCCACCGGCTGGAACCGTAACGACGCGCTGGTAGCGGTATCCCAGGGCCTGCTGGAGCGCTTCTCACCCGATGAAGTGCGTGCGGTGCTGGCCCACGAAATCGGCCACGTGGCCAACGGCGACATGGTCACCCTGGCGCTGGTGCAGGGCGTGGTGAACACCTTTGTGATGTTCTTTGCGCGCATCATCGGCAACTTCGTCGACAAGGTCATCTTCAAGAACGAAGAAGGCCAGGGCATTGCCTACTACGTGGCGACCATCGTTGCCGAGCTGATCCTGGGCATTCTGGCCAGCATGATCGTGATGTGGTTCTCGCGCCGCCGCGAATACCGCGCCGACGAAGCCGGTGCGCAACTGGCCGGTACTGCGGCGATGATCGGTGCGCTGCAACGCCTGCGCGTGGAGCAAGGCCTGCCGGTGCACATGCCTGACACCATGAAAGCCTTCGGCATCAATGGTGGCCTGAAGCACGGCCTGGCCGGGCTGCTGATGAGCCACCCGCCGCTGGAAGACCGTATCGAGGCCCTGCGCCGCCGCGGTTGATCCACTGGGCAATGCAGAATGGGCGGCTTCGGTCGCCCTTTTTTGTGCATGCCTTCACCGGCCCTATCGCCGGCAAGCCAGCTCCCACAGTCACTCCACAGTATTTGAGCCTGCGGTACTCCTGTGGGAGCCGGCTTGCCGGCGATAGGGCCAGTACAGACAGCCCATCAATCACCGGCTGACCCGGTACACCCGCTCCAACAGGCTGGAGGCCCCTGCCTGCAAGAACTTGGGGCTGTCCTGGATCATCTCCACTGCCTCCAGCTCATCCAGCTGCCAACCCGCCAACCCCTGCCGCACCTCTTCATCCCCCACCGAAAACGGCGGCCCATCCAGCAGCGACTGGTCATAATCCAGCGTCACCAGCAGCCCCCTGCACCTCGCAGGCAGCAAAGCTGACAACAGCTGCATGTACCCCGCACGCATCGGCGCAGGAAGCGCAATCAGCGCCGCACGGTCATACAGCCCCACGCAGTCCCCGACATCCTCCGCCCGCAGCGCAAAGAAGTCGCCACACCACAATTCCACGTCACCATGACGCCAGACCTCGAACGCGCCTTGCTCACGCACCTCGGGTTCAAGCCCATGCTCGCGGAAGAAACCCTCCACCGCCCGCCGCGACAGCTCCACACCCAGCACGCGATACCCCTGCCCCGCCAGCCAGGCCAAGTCCAGGCTTTTGCCACACAACGGCACCAGCACGCGACCGCCAGGCGCCAGCGCCAACGTTGGCCAGTGCGCTTGCAAGTACGGGTTGACCTGCCCCTGATGAAAGCCGATCTGGTTGTCGGCCCACCGTTTGTGCCAGAACGCTGGCTCCATGGTTGCTCCTTGTTTATCGAGTAAACCGATAGAAAACGCGTAAAACTTGCGATGGATATCGATCAGTTTCTGATCGAAGATGAGTGCATCTTAACCTTCAGGACCTCGCCATGCTGCCCAGCCTGTTCATCTCCCATGGTTCCCCCATGCTCGCCCTGCACCCCGGTGCCAGCGGGCCAGCGTTGACCGGGCTGGCCAACAGCCTGCCACGGCCCAAGGCCATCGTGGTGGTGTCGGCGCACTGGGAGAGCCGTGAGCTGCTGGTGACCGCCAGCGCACAGCCCGAGACCTGGCACGACTTCTACGGCTTCCCGCCGGCTTTGTACGCGGTGCAGTACCCCGCTCCGGGTGAGCCTTCCCTGGCAGGCCAGGTCAGCGAGTTGTTGAAGGCTGCCGGGCTGCCAGCCCGACTGGACGCTCAGCGCCCGTTCGACCACGGCGCCTGGGTGCCACTGTCGCTGATGTATCCGGATGCAAGCATTCCGATGGTACAGGTTTCGCTGCCCAGCCACATGGGGCCGGCGCTGCAGGTAAAGGTGGGCCAGGCGTTGGCGGGGTTGCGCGCTGAAGGTGTGCTGCTGATCGGTTCGGGCAGTATTACCCATAACCTGGGCGAGCTGGACTGGCATGCCGGGCCGGAGGTGATCGAGCCGTGGGCGCTGGCGTTCAGGGATTGGGTGGTGGAGCGACTACGGGCGGATGATCAGGCGGCGTTGCTGGATTACCGGCAGCAGGCGCCATATGCGGTGCGTAACCATCCCAGTGATGAGCATTTACTGCCGCTGTTCTTTGCGCTGGGGGCTGGGGGCAAGTTTGGGGTGGTGCACCAAGGTTTTACCTTAGGGGCGCTGGGGATGGACATTTATCGGTTCGACTGAAGGGCCCCTTCGCGGGCTTGCCCGCTCCCACAGGTCCTGCACAGGCATTGAAACCTGTGGGGTACCTGTGGGAGCGGGCAAGCCCGCGAAAGGGCCGGTACAGGCAAAAAAAATCCCCAGCCAAGGCCGGGGATTTTTTTATTGCGCCAGGATCAATCCTCGCGGTAGCGACGCAGCTTCAGCTGCTTGCCAGCCACGCGGGTGTCCTTGAGCTTGGACAGCAGCTTCTCCAGGCCGTCTTCCGGCAGCTCGACCAGGCTGAAGCTGTCGCGCACCTGGATACGGCCGATGGCGTCACGGGCCAGGCCGCCTTCGTTGAGGATCGCGCCCAGCAGGTTCTTGGCAGCGATACCGTCACGGGCACCCAGGGCGGTACGGCAACGCACGCGGCCTTCGGCCAACGGCATCGGCGCACGGCGCTCGCGGTCACCACGGTCAGGGCGCTCGCTGCGCTCACCACGCTCGGTACGCTCGCCACGCGGGGCACCAACGCCCGGCACCAGCGGCTGCTCACGCTCTACCGCCGCCAGGTCCAGCGCCTGGCCATTGGTGGCCTTGCGCAACAGGGCAGCGGCCAGGGCACGCGCGCTGCAACCCAGGTCGGCAGTCAGGCGGTCGAACAGGTCGCCGTGGGTGGCTTCGGCTTCGGCTACCAGTGGCGCCAGGCTCGAAGTCAGCTTCTTGATGCGGGCATCCAGCACGGCCTGGGCATTCGGCAGGCGGGCTTCGGCTACCTTTTGACCGGTAACACGCTCGATCACCTGCAGCATGCGGCGCTCACGCGGGGTAACCAGCAGCAGCGCACGGCCTTCGCGACCGGCACGGCCGGTACGGCCGATACGGTGCACGTAGGACTCCGGGTCGTACGGCATGTCAACGTTGAACACGTGAGTGATGCGCGGCACGTCCAGGCCACGGGCAGCAACGTCGGTGGCAACCACGATGTCCAGGCGGCCATCCTTGAGCGAGTCGATCACACGCTCACGCTGGTTCTGGGCGATGTCACCGTTCAGTGCGGCAGCCTTGTAGCCTTTGGCTTCCAGCGCGGCGGCCAGGTCCAGGGTGGCTTGCTTGGTGCGCACGAAGGCGATCAGCGCGTCGAACTCTTCCACTTCCAGCAGACGCAGCACAGCCGGGATCTTCTGGTCGGCGTGGACCATCAGGTGGGCCTGCTCGATCGCGGTAACGGTCTGGGTCTTGCTCTGGATCTTGACGTGCTTGGGCTCACGCAGGTGACGTTCGGCGATCGAACGGATCGACGACGGCAGGGTAGCGGAGAACAGTACGGTCTGACGGGTAGCCGGGATGGCATCGAAGATCACTTCGAGGTCGTCCATGAAGCCCAGCTTCAGCATCTCGTCGGCTTCGTCCAGTACCAGGTACTGCACGGTCGACAGGACTTTTTCGTCACGACGCAGGTGGTCGCACAGGCGGCCCGGGGTGGCCACGACGATTTGCGCGCCATTGCGGATTGCACGCAGCTGTGGGCCCATCGGGGCGCCACCGTATACGGCAACCACGTTCACGCCCGGCATCTGCTTGGCGTAGGTTTCGAAAGCGGTAGCAACTTGCAGCGCCAACTCGCGTGTTGGCGCCAGGATCAGGGCTTGCGGTTCGCGCTTGCTCACATCGATCTTGTTGAGGATCGGCAGGGCGAAGGCAGCGGTCTTGCCGGTGCCCGTCTGCGCCTGGCCGATCATGTCATGACCGGCGAGGATGATCGGGATCGATTGTTGCTGAATGGCGGACGGCTCTTCGTAGCCGGTAGCCAGAACGGCAGCAACAATATTCGGATTAAGATCGAGAGCGGCGAAGCCGCCGGTTTCCTGGGTCATGGGTCTGCCTCTAGGTGCATCCGCAAAGACCCATGCTCCAAAGCTGCACATGCCTTGAAAGACCGTCAGGTCACCCAGGCAGCTTTGGCGGCGGGGATTTGCGAAAACGATTGAAAAAGAATACTTGGGAAGGTCCGCCTAGCGGACGTGCAGCCGAAGCTGGACTCGGAGGATTTGCACCACCTGATTTTGAGGTCCGCTAAAAGACCGGCGCGTACTATACCCGAAATCGTACGGGGACGTGAGGAATATTTTCAGGGTGCAGGGCCAGTATCGGGCCATCAGTAAAGAGCGGCTGAAACGATTCCTGCCTGCGAAACCGCACCGCCTGCTTCGCGGGCACGCCCGCTCCCACAGGGATACCACCGAACTCAAGGGCGGCGAATATCCTGTGGGAGCGGGCGCGCCCGCGAAGCAGGCGCCGCGGTCTTCAGGTAGCCGGCCGGATCTCGCGGATCAACCCTTCCAGGCTGTAACCCAACCGCGGCGCCAGCGCCTCGGCCCGGGCGCGCAGCCCTTCCAGGTCCAGCGTTTGCTCAAGGTCCGCCGGCACCAGCAGGATCACGTTGCCCTCCTTCACCGGCAGCTCCCAGTAATGCCGGTGGTACAGCCCGCGCAGCAACGCCGCACCCAGCGGCTTGCCATCATCGGTGGCCCACTGGTTGATCACCAGCCAACCACCCGGGTTCAGCTGTTGCTGGCATTTTTCAAGGAAATTCCACGCCAGGTGCCCCACGCCCGGGCCGTGGTCGGTGTACAGGTCGACGAACAGCAGGTCGGCCTTCTCTGCCGTGGGCAGCAACTCGATGGCATCACCAATGCGCACGTACAACCGTGGGTCGTCATCCAGCCCAAGGTGTTCCATGGCCAGGCGCGGTACATCCGGGCGCAGTTCGATGGCCTCGATGTCTTCCAGCGGCAGGAACTTCATGCAGGCCTGGGTCAGCGTGCCGGCACCCAGGCCAAGAAACAGCGCGCTCTCCGGCTGCTCATGGCACAGCGCGCCCACCAGCATGGCACGGGTGTAGTCGTATTCCAGCCAGCTGGGATCGGCCGTGAACACACAGCTTTGCTCGATGGCATCGCCGAATTCCAGAAAGCGGTAGTCGTCTACTTCATACACGCTGATGACGCCAAAGGCATCCTCCACTCGCGCCAGCAGCCGCTCTTCCCGTTCCGCCGTCATGCTCACCACCCACCCGCGCAAAAACGCGCATTGTCCGCCAACACCCTGGATGCAACAAGCACAGCGCCAACTGTTACCATGGCCTGAAGCCTACAACCTACAAGACCGAGCCCGAGATGAACCAACCGTGGAGCCCTGACAGCTGGCGCGCCCTGCCGATCCAGCAGCAACCGACCTACCCCGACGCCGCGCACCTGCTGAAGGTTGAACAGACCCTGGCCAGCTACCCGCCACTGGTGTTCGCAGGCGAGGCACGTGAGCTGCGCCGGCAGTTTGCCGAGGTAACCGAAGGCCGCGCCTTCCTGTTGCAGGGTGGCGACTGCGCCGAGAGCTTTGCCGAGTTCTCGGCGGCGAAAATCCGCGACACCTTCAAGGTGCTGCTGCAAATGGCCATTGTCATGACCTTTGCTGCCGGTTGCCCGGTGGTCAAGGTCGGGCGCATGGCCGGGCAATTTGCCAAGCCACGCTCCTCGGGCGACGAAACCATTGGCGACATCACCCTGCCCGCCTACCGTGGCGATATCGTCAACGGCATCGGTTTTGACGCCAAAAGCCGCATTCCCGACCCGGAGCGCCTGCTGCAGGCTTACCACCAGGCCACCGCCAGCCTCAACCTGTTGCGCGCCTTCGCCCAGGGCGGTTTTGCCGACCTGCACCAGGTGCACAAGTGGAACCTGGACTTCATCGCCAACTCGGCGCTGGCCGACAAGTACCACCAGCTGGCCAACCGCATCGACGAAACCCTGGCGTTCATGCGCGCCTGCGGCCTGGACAGCGCACCGCAACTGCGCGAAACCAGCTTCTTCACTGCCCACGAAGCGCTGCTGCTGAACTACGAAGAAGCCTTCGTGCGCCAGGACAGCCTGACCGGCGACTACTACGACTGTTCGGCGCACATGCTGTGGATTGGCGACCGCACCCGCCAGCTGGACGGCGCCCATGTGGAGTTCCTGCGCGGGGTGCACAACCCGATCGGGGTCAAGGTCGGCCCGAGCATGAACCCCGAAGAGCTGATCCGTCTGATCGACACGCTGAACCCGGCCAACGACCCCGGGCGCCTGAACCTGATCGTACGCATGGGTGCGAGCAAGGTGGGCGACCACCTGCCGGGGCTGATCCGCACCGTCGAGCGCGAGGGGCGCAAGGTGCTGTGGAGCTCGGACCCGATGCACGGCAACACCATCAAGGCCAGCAGTGGCTACAAGACCCGGGATTTTGCGCAGATCCTGGATGAGGTGAAGCAGTTCTTCCAGGTGCACCAGGCCGAAGGCAGCCATGCGGGCGGCATTCATATCGAGATGACCGGGCAGAACGTTACCGAATGCATTGGCGGTGCACGGCCGATTACCGAGGATGCGCTGTCAGATCGTTACCACACGCACTGTGATCCGCGGATGAATGCCGATCAGTCGCTGGAGCTGGCGTTTTTGATTGCCGAAACCTTGAAGCAGGTAAGGCGTTAAGGCTGGCAGTGCATGCCTTGGGCTTTGTGGCGCTTGTGAGATCGAGCGCCGCCCGCGCGGCGCTTCGCGGGGCAAGCCCGCTCCCACATTTGTTGCAACGTGCCGAACCTGACAGGCCATGGTCGCCTGCCTTGTTC